>JBLMYD010000099.1:0-17175 GCA_050258095.1 Chloroflexota bacterium | reverse complement strand
ACCGCCCGACAAGCGAGTGCGTCCGGTGAGCCTCGACGGCGATCCCGTCGATCGTCCGTGGCGCAAAGCGACACCGTGATTTCGTGCCCTAGGCCCACTGCACTGAGATGGAGGACCCTTTTAGGTAATGCAGCGCCCCGAACTCGTCTCGGTAGAGCAGTTGCACCGTGTCGGGAGAGTTGCCGGCCTGGTCGAAATCCCCGATCTCCGAGCGGCACGCTGCGTCGACACTCTCAAGCGCTGTCGACTTGCCTGCTCCCCGCCCGCCAATCAGGCAGGTCAGGTTGGCACTGAAGGCGATCTCCGCTCCGTCGAGGAAACCCCCTTGAAGGCGGACCCCGATGAGTTGCGGGTAGGTCGATGGCACCTTGGCCTCGAGCTTGATCCGTGCATCGGGGTCGGCCAGCGCAGTCTTGAAGGAGGCGAAGCTCGGCTCGCTCATCTTCACCCGGGTCACCCGTTCGCGGCCCTCGCGATCGAGACCGATCCGTTCCAGCGAGTGGGCATCGGAGAAAAGCAGCTTCGCCAGCCGCCGACCGCCCTCCCCCAGCGCTTGCTCGCGCTTTCTCAACAACTCCCGACGCGGCTCAGCCTCGACCCCGCTCTCGCTCGCCGAATACCACTCTGCCTCGCTCGCGTCGTCCACCTCCACCGCCGCCAACGCCGGGCTGCAGATCACCGCCTCTTTTACCTGCGGTGAGACACGTGCTTCGAATCCGGTGCCCTTGCGCCCGATATGGGCCGGGATCGCGACCCCGCCAGCCTCCTTCACTTCCTCCATCAGCTCATGGATCTGAGCGAGCACGTATCGGTCGCCGCTAGCCTCGTCCTCCTTGAACTCCAGCTTGCCGAACCACCGCTCGAATGCCTCGAGGTCCTCGGCCGCGAAGTAGACCAAGACGTGCCCTTGACCTGTTGTGATCTCGACGCCGGCGAATGCGACCAAGTCGTTCTCCGCATCGACCGCCGCCAACAGTGCCGCTACTGAGTCGATCGAGTTGTGGTCAGTGATGGCTACGAGATCAAGGCCCCGCTCCTTTGCCGTCGCAACGATCCCGCCAACCGTCATACCCTCATCGGTTACATCGGCGGAGACACCGTAGCTGTGTATATGCAGGTCGGCCCGCAAGAACGTTGCACCCGGTGACAGATGGTCGAATCCCTTGAACGGCTTGCCATCCATCTCATGCTGTTCCTCGCTGCCCACGGCGCCAGTGTGTATCAGGTGCGGATGATCCCCATCAAAGCCGGGGGCGGTTCATAGGGACGTGCGGCACTGCGCGCCTCTGCTTCAACCGTCGGCGAGGATCAGGCCCGCTGAGAGGCCTTCCTCTACGCCCAGTGCGACGTCACTCACTTGGCGTGCAACCACTCAACGGTCGGGGATCGCGGCGCCCGGCCCTGCCAAGCATCTGCCGATCGGGCAGACTACAGACGGCGAGAGGAGCGGACTCCCGATCCGATCGCTACCCGCGGCGGTAGCTCAATGGCCAGAGCCCCAGCTTCCCAAGCTGGCGATGCGGGTTCGATTCCCGTCCGCCGCTTCCGTCCGCCGCTTCCGTCCGCCGCCGAGGACAGCTCAAGACAACGCGGAGAGCAGCTCGCTCAACTCCTCGTTCATCGCCGGCGGATCGGCGGCGTCCTCGCAGCAGGGCGGCTTCGCCGAGCGTTTGCGCCCAGCCGTAGCGAGGCCAGGCAGGACCTCAGCGAGATCGGCTGCCGGGTTGTGGTCGCGCTCGTGCTTGTCGAGGGCGACGATCACGACTTGCTTCTTGCGCGGGTAGGCCGTGAACATCCGCCATGCGTATGCGAGGTGGCGGCAACACAGCGGATAGTCATCGCCATCGGCCGCGGCCAGCCGATAGCCACCGGCCCCGCAGCCTTCCCCGCGCAGAGCGTCGACCGCTGCCTCATAGGAGCGCTTCTCGCGCGCCGACATCCCGCCAAGCACAGTGGCGACCTGCGCCGTACGCAGGATCTCGTGGGGCATCAGGCGGGTTCGAGCCGCCCGCGGCCCAGCTGGGCCAAGCCCTCGCGCAGAGCCTCGCTGCCCCGCGCTTCGCGGTCGTGCAGATGGTCGACCACAGCCTGTAGCCAGTCGCGGTCCCGCCCGCGCTCGCGCAGTTCGGCGAGCGCGCGGCTGACGCGGTGCAGACTCTGCGGCTCTATCTGCATCGGCCTGGCCCCCGCAACCGCTTCAAGCGCTCCTCGCTTTACCCAGCTGCGGATCGTCGGCTCGGAGACCCCGAGTCGCTCACTCGCCGCCGCCACGCTCACACCCGGCGTGTGCTTGACCGAGATCAGCACCTCCTGGGCCTCCTCAAGCGCATCAAGGGCAGCGTCAGAGTGGCCGTTCTCTATCGCCTCACGCGCATCGACGAGGGTAAAGAGGGCCTCCGTGACCAGCTGTGCGTCGCGCTTTCCCATTGGCTCAGAGTAGCAGAGCTTACGGAAATCAGGCTTAATTCCGTAAGCCGCAATCATCGGTCAAGCGGCTCAAATCACTACCCGACCCGACCGCGCCGACGCTCATCACCCGCGCCACATCCCAGCTGCCGGCGCAGGCCTTCTGGAAGCGGCGCGAGCTCCGACAAGCTCAGAACATCGAAGCTCGTGCCGGTGTTCACCGGCGGACAGCCCGCGAGACCGGATTGCGCTCCACGACTGGAAACGGATAGACGCCGGTGGACACGAATGGACAGCTTGGGAAGCTCGCGCTCTACCAGCTGAGCTACGTCCGCAGAGTCGGGATTGATTCTAGAGGCGGACGTGCGGGCGCCGGAGGCGGGCGCGATCTAGAGTCCTTCGCCCGTGAGCGCGCGCTCCCTCGTCGCCTTCCTCGCCGTGTTGGCCGTGATCGGCCTGCTCGGCTTCGGCCTGCTCAACAAGGGCGGGGCGAAGATCGCCGTCGGCGACCCGGTGCCCGACAAGGTGCTGCCGCGGCTGACCGGCCAGGGCAGCGGCTCCCTGGCCAAAGAGCGCGGCAAGTGGGTGCTGGTCAACCTCTGGGCCTCGTGGTGCGTCCCCTGCCGCCAGGAGGCGCCGCTGCTCGAGAGCTTCTACAGGCGCGAGCGCGGGCACGACGCGACCGTCGTCGGGATCAACGTGCAGGACAATCGCGACGACGCGCTCGCCTTCCTGCGCGAACACCCGACCACCTATATGCAGCTCCGGTCCATCGGCAACGAGCGCAGCGAGGCCTTCGGCTCCACCGGCGTGCCCGAGAACTTCCTCGTCAACCCCCGGGGGCGACTGGCGCTGATCTGGCGCGGCCCCCTCACCGACCAGCTCCTGCGCGAGCGCGTCGAGCCACTGATCGGACGTGCCGGTGCCTAGGGGTCGTTTTTGGCACCCTGGGGACGGCACGTCCAGGGTGGCGGGGCTCGTCGCGCTCGTCGGCGCGGCGCTGGCGCTCGCCGGCTCGACCCTCGCCGCACCGGCCCCCGAGACGACGGTGACGACGATCGAAGGCGAAGTGATGTGCCCGATCTGCGGCACCCTGCTCGAACTCTCCGACTCGCCCCAGGCCCAGCGCGAGAAGGTCTACATCGCGAAGCTCGTCGCCGCGGGCAAGAGCAGGGCCGAGATCAAGGACGCCCTCGTCGCCCAGTACGGCCCCGAGGTGCTGGCCGTGCCGCGCGGCTCCGGCTTCGACCTGACGGCCTACCTGGTCCCGATCGTCGCCCTCCTCGCCGCGATCGCCGCGATCGCGGTCGCCGTCTCCCGCTGGCGTCGCGACGGCGGCGACGCGGGCGAGCCGGAGCCCGCCCTGCCCGACGAGGACGCCGAGCGCCTCGACGCCGACATCGCCCGCTACGACCTTTAGGCGACCGTGACGAGCCCGGTCACCGGGATCGGCAGCTTCCCGCGCAGCTGGCCCGCCGTGCCGCAGGCGAGCGAGGCGTCGGCGGCCATCGCCAGCGCGATCAGGCCGAGTCGCTCGACGTCGAGCGAGACGCCGTCGATCACGACCAGGTCGTAGTTGGACCGCAGGCCGCCGAGAGCCCGCCGGCAGCGCCGGGTGTCGAGCAGCTCGGGGCGGCCGGGCGCGCCGGCGACGATGCAGGTCAGCGGCTCCACCGCCCGCCCCGACGCCGGCCCCGCTAGGACGAGCGACTGCAGCACCTCCCGCGGGCCGACGTCGCCGCGCAGGTACTCGTGCAGGCCGGGCGCCCGCTCGAGGCCGAGCCGGGCGGCGAGCGACGGGTCCCCCAGGTCCGCCTCGACCAGGGCCGCGCGCCGCCCGCGCGCCGCCGCCAACGTCGCCAGCCCGACCGCCACCCGCGACTTGGCCGGACCGATGGCCAGCACCATGCGGACGCCCTTCAGCGCGTCGGCCAGGCGCGAGTAGGCCGCGAGCTCGTCGCGCCGCAGCACCCCCGGGCGGGCGGCGGGGTCCGGGCCGGCCGGCACCTGCGCCAGCACCCGCGGCCTGCGGCGCCGCCGTCGCATCACATCCGCTCGGGGGCGGAGATGCCCAGCAGCCCGAGGGCGCGAGCGACCGTGCGCTTGGTCAGCAGAGCGAGAGCGAGGCGCGACTCCTCCACCCCCTCGCCCTCGGCGTCCACCACCTGGCAGTCGCGGTAGAAGGCGTGGAAGTCGGCGGCGACGGCCGTCGCGTAGGCGCAGACCCGGTGCGGCGCCCGCCGCTCGGCCGCCTCGCGCACCTCCCCGGGGAACTCGAGCAGCCGCTTGATCAGCTCGCGCTCGGCCGGCTCCAGCGGCGTGCCGGGCGTCGGCCTCCCCGCCGCCGCGGCGATCTCGCCGGGGTCGCGGTCGGCCTTGCGCAGGATGCTGGCGATCCGCGCGTGCGCGTACTGCACGTAATAGACCGGGTTGTCGTTGGACTGGCGGCGGGCGAGATCGAGGTCGAGGTCGACCGTCGTGTCGTGGCTGCGCCAGAGCATGAACCAGCGACTGGCGTCGACGCCGATGTCGTCGATCAGCTCGTCGAGCGAGACGAAGTCGCCGCTGCGCTTCGACATCTGCGCCCGCTCGCCGCTTTCGACGATGTGGACGAGGCGCATGATCAGCGCCTCGAAGCGCTCGGGGTCGGCGCCGAGGCCGGCGATCGCGGCCCGCAGCCGCGCGACGTAGCCGTGGTGGTCGGCGCCGAGCACGTCGACGAGGCGCTCGAAGCCGCGCTCCAGCTTGTCCCAGTGGTAGGCGACGTCGGCGGCCAGGTAGGTCGGTTCGCCGTTGGCGCGGATCAGGACGCGGTCCTTGTCGTCGCCGAAGGTCGTCGTCCGCAGCCAGAGCGCGTCTTCGCTGCGGTAGGTGTGCCCGCCGAGGTCGAGCTGCTCGAGCGCCGCGTCGACCTCGCCGCGGCTGTAGAGGTCGCGCTCGGAGAACCAGCTGTCGAAGCTGACGCCGAAGCGGTCGAGCGTGCTGCGGACCCGCTCGAGGATCAGCTCGACGCCGCGGCTGCCCAGCGCCTCGAGGTCGTCCGGATCGATTCCCTCGTCGGCGATCCGCTCGCCCAGCTCGGCGACGTACTCGCCCCGGTAGCCGTCCTCGGGCGGCTCTTCGCCCCGCATCCGGGCGGCGATCGAGGCGGCGAAGCGGTCGATCTGACCCCCGGCGTCGTTGACGTAGAACTCGCGCTCGACCTCGTGCCCGGCGGCCTCGAGCAGGCGGACGAGGGCGTCCCCGTAGGCCGCGTGGCGGCCGCCGCCGACGTGCAGCGGCCCGGTCGGGTTGGCGGAGACGAACTCGACCAGGACCCGCTCCGGCGACGCGGTCGGCGCGGGGCCGAGGTCCTCGCCCGCCGCCGCGATGCCGGCCATCGCCTCGCGATACCAGGCATCGGCGAGGAAGAGGTTGACGAAGCCGGGACCGGCGACCTCGACCCGCTCGACCGCCTCGCTGCCGAGGTCGGTGCCGAGGCGGTCGGCCAGGCGCGCCGCCACCTCGCGCGGGCTCTCGCCCAGCGGCGCGGCGAGGAGCATCGCGGCGTTGGAGCTGTAGTCGCCCAGCTCGGGCTTGGGCGGCCGCTCGAGGGTCGGCTCGGGCCCCGCCGCATCGCCGTCGCGCAGCGTGCGGGCGGCGGCCTCCACCGCGGCGCGCAGCTCGGCGATCGGGTCGCTGGTTGCCGTCATCGGGCGCATCGTATGGAGCGTCGAGCACCGAAGTAGGCTGGCCTGCGTGCGGATCGCGGCGATCAGCGACGTCCATGCCAACCTGCCGGCGCTGGAGGCGGTTCTCGGGGCGATCGACGAGGCCGGGATCGAGGAGATCTGGTGCCTCGGCGACGTCGTCGGCTACGGCGTCGAGCCCGATGCCTGCGCCGACCTGATCCGCGACCGCTGCGACCTCTGCCTGGTCGGCAACCACGACCTCGCCGTGCTCGGCGCCCTCGACATCGGCGCCTTCTCCGAGGCCGCGGCGGCGGCGGTCGCCTGGACCCGCGACAACGTCGCGCCGCGAACGGTCGAGTTCCTGCGCGAGCTGGACCCGAGCGACAGCCGTCGCGGCATCGGCCTCTACCATGCCTCGCCTCGCGACCCCGTCTGGGAGTACGTGCTCTCGCCCGAGCAGGCGGACGCCGGCATGGACGTCGACGACCACCGGATCGCCCTGATCGGGCACTCGCACGTCGCCCTCTTCTTCGTCCGCCCCGACGAGGGGGAGAGCGAAACGCGCGGCGCCCAGGCGAGCGACGGCGCCCTGCTCGAGCTCGGCCGGGGCAGCTGGCTGGTCAACCCCGGCAGCGTCGGCCAGCCGCGCGACGGCGACCCGCGGGCCGCCTGGCTGGAGCTCGACACGGAGGCCGAGACCGCCCGCTTCCACCGGGTGCCCTACGACATCGAGCGCGCCGCCGCCCCGATCGCCGCGGCGGGGCTGCCGAGCCGCCTCGCGACGCGGCTCTACGGCGGTCACTGATGTCGCTCATATGCAGGCAAAACCGGCCCCCTGAGGCGTTCTCTAGTGCCGCGTCCGGCAACGTCGGCCCGCTTCTGGCGAGCGAAAGGCAAGCCTGGGTAGGACGCAGGGAGGCGGAATAGCAGCGCTATCTCGCCGACCGAGGACGACGCCAGGCGCCGGCTTGCAGCCGCCAGAACGGGGCGAACGTTGGCTGACGCGGCACTAGACTCGCAACGGTGCGCCGCCTGGTCGCATTCGCAGCCGTCCTCTCCCTTGCCATGACGCTCGCCTCCTGTGGCGGCGGCGGGAACGCGAAGCTACTGCCGGGGACGACGGCGGCGGAAATCACCGAAAACCTCGACCGGGTGAAGCAGTACGCCGAAGAAGGCGAATGCGTCGGGGCGAGCGACGCGGCCGCCGAAGTCGGCGCCCAGGTGGAAGCGCTGCAGAACGTCGACGCGAAGCTCAAGGAAGCGCTGCAGCGCGGTGCCGAAAGGCTCGACGAAGTCGTCGCCGGATGCGAAGAATCGACGACGGAAGCGACGACCACCGAAGAAGCGACGAAGCCGGAGAAGACCCGGCCGCCGGGCCAGGAAAAGAAGGCCGAACGGGAACGTGAAGAACGCGAAGCGCGGGAAGAAGAACGGGAAGCGCCGTCGGAAAAGCAGGAAGAAGGACAGGAAACCGAAGAACAGACGCCGCCGGCGAGCGAAGGCGGCGGCACCGGGGCGCCCGGCGGAGTCAGCCCCGGCACCCCGGCGGGACCGACGGAGAGCGGATGATGGCCGAGACGATCCTCTCGGGCCGCTACGAGGTGGGCGAGCGGCTCGGCTCCGGCGGCATGTCGAGCGTGCACAAGGCGACCGACCTGACGCTCGAGCGCACGGTCGCGATCAAGATCCTCGCCGAGCACCTCTCCGACGACGAGCGCTTCGTCGAACGCTTCCGCCGCGAGGCGCTGGCCGTGGCGAAGCTGATCCACCCCAACATCGTCCAGGTCTACGACACCGGGATCGACGAAGGTCGCCGCTACATCGTGATGGAGTACGTCGAGGGCCGCTCGGGGGCGCAGATCCTGCAGCGCCACGGGCCGCTCGACGCCGAGACGACGGTGGAGATCGGCACGCAAGCCTGCGCCGGGCTCGACTACGCGCACCGCCGCGGCATCATCCATCGCGACGTCAAGCCGGGCAACCTGATGATCGTCGGCGGGCCGGTGGGCGGCGGCGCGATGAGCGTGAAGCTGACCGACTTCGGCATCGCCCGGGCGGTCGCACAGACGCGGATCACCCAGGTCGGCTCGGTGATCGGCACCGCCGCCTACCTCGCGCCGGAGCAGGTGCGCGGCGAGGAGGCGACCCCGGCGACCGACGTCTACGCGCTCGGCGTCGTCCTCTACCAGTTCCTCACCGGGCGGCTGCCGTACGAGGGCTCGAGCCTCGCCGAGCTGGCGGTGCGCCAGCAGAACGAGAAGCCGCTGCCGCCGAGCGCTTACAACGAAGAGGTCCCCGAGACCGTCGGCGCCGCCGTGCTGCGGGCGCTCGAGGGCGATCCGAACCGGCGCTACGCCAGCGCCGACGAACTCGCCGGCGGGCTGCAGCTGGGGCTGCAGGGCGAGGACGTCACCCTGCCGGAGGGGGACGAAGCGACGCCGACCCGCGTGCTCGGCGGCGAGACGGCGACCCGCCGCATCGACCGCACCGCGGCGACCGAGCTCCGCCCACCGCCCTCGCCGACACGCCGCCCCGAGCCGCGGGTGGCGCCGCCCCCCCGCGTGCCGGCGCAGCCGAAACGCAGCGTCTTCTCCCGCTTCGCCCGTTTCGTCATGGCGCTGGTCGCCCTCGTCCTGATCGCCGCCGCGGTCGCAGCAGCCGTGATCTACGCCACCGACAAAGCGACCGGCGTGAAGGCGACCGAAGTCGCCGGCAACACGGTCGAAAAGGTCGTCGAAGAACTCAAGGACCTGGTCAAGAAGAACACCGAATAGAGCGGGCGGCTGGCGCGCGGGTCCTGTCGCGGCAGCTTTCCCCCATGTGCTCGGACGTGCCGTGCCAGAGGGGTCATTTATGGCACTCAGGGACCGGCACGTCCTGCGCCATGGGGGACCCCCTGCCGCCGCGCCACCCGCGCGAGCAGCGTGCTCAAGCTGGACGTGCCTGAGCTAACCCGCCGTATATGGCGCCTAAGCTCAGACACGCTCCCGGGGCCGGGCGCGTCCCGATGCAACCGCTTCTCGCGGTGGGTGGCGCCGTTTTGGGGGACCACCCCGAGGAGGCGGCGAAGCCGCCCCCGCAGCGGGTGGTGGCACCAAACGGCGACAGGACCCGCCGCGCCTACGCGCCCCACGGCGGCGAGCCAGCGAGCACACCCGACGCGTAGCTCCCAAAGCTTCCAGCCTCGATCGCGGCGCGAGCGTTATTCGTCAGCTCGTGCATGTAGGTGAGGTTGTGGAGGCAGATCAGGCGGACGGCGGTCAGCTCCTCGGCGCGGGAGAGGTAGCTGACGTAGTCGCGGTCGTGGTGGCGGCAGGCGGTGCAGGGGCAGCCTTCGACGAGCGGCTGCCGGTCGCCCTCGAAGCCCGATTTGCGCAGGTCGAGGCGGAAGCGGTTCTCGGGGTCGGGGACGAGAGCGACGCCGTGGCGGGCGAGGCGGGTCGGCACGGCGCAGTCGAAGACGTCGAGGCCGAGCGAGATCCCGTGCAGGAGGTCGTCGACCTCGCCGATGCCGAGCAGGTGCTTGGGCGCCTGCGCGGGCAGCAGCGGCGCGGTCATCGCCAGCACCTTGCGCATCTCCTCCTTGTTGCGGCCGAGCGTGCCGCCGATCGCGAGCCCGTCGACGCCCGCCGCCGCGACGTACTCGGCGGATTCGCGCCGCAGATCCTCGTGGACGCCGCCCTGGACGATGCCGAAGACCGCCTGGCGCTGGGGGCCGTTCTCCGCGTGCCAGGCGAGGCAGCGGTCGAGCCAGCGGTGCGTGCGCTCGGTCGAGCGCGCCGTGTACTCGCGGTCGGCGTGGAAGGGCGTGCACTCGTCGAAGACCAGCGCGATGTCGGACCCCAGCGCCGCCTGCACCTCCATCGACACCTCCGGCGAGATGAACAGCGAGGTGCCGTCGCGATAGGAGCGGAACCGCACACCCTCCTCGCCGATCGAGACGACCGAGCCGTGGTCGCCCTTGCGGCCGCTCCCCTTGACCTCGTCGGCGACTCCACCGTGCGCCAGCGAGAAGACCTGAAAGCCGCCGGAGTCCGTGATCAGCGCCCGCTCCCAGCCCATGAAGCGGTGCAGCCCACCGGCAGCCGCGATCCGCTCGTGCCCCGGCGAGACGAACAGGTGGTACGTGTTGCCGAGGATCAGCTCGTAACCGAGATCGCCGACCTCGCGCGCCTCCAGGCTCCGCACGCTCCCTTTCGTCGCCAGCGGGATGAACGCCGGCGTCGACACGGTTCCGTGCGCTGTATGCAGCACGCCGGCACGCGCCGCTCCATCCCGCGCAGCGACCTCGAACCGCAGCCTGTCCCCGTCCACCCTCATCGCCGTTCGATCGATTTTGCACACCAGAGGGTGCTCAATGCATCGAGCGGCGAGATATCTACGCCTGGGGGGCGATCAGGGAGCGGCCCGTCATCGCCGCCGGCTGGGGTATCCCGAGGAGCTGCAGCGCGGTCGGGGCGACGTCGGCGAGGATGCCGTGGTCGCGCAGGGTCAGGCCCTCGGCGGTGACGACCAGCGGCACGGGGTTGAGCGAGTGGGCGGTGTTGGGCGAGCCGTCGGGCTCGAGCATGTGGTCGCAGTTGCCGTGGTCGGCGGTGACGATGCAGGCGCCGCCCTTCGCCTCGACCGCCGCGACCACGTCGCCGAGGCAGCCGTCGACCTCCTCGACCGCGGCGACCGCGGCGGGGATCACGCCCGTGTGGCCGACCATGTCGGGGTTGGCGAAGTTGACGATCCCGAAGCGGTACTCGCCCTCGCGCCAGTGCGAGGTGAACGCGTCGGCGGCGGCGCGGGCGCTCATCTCCGGCTTGTGGTCGTAGGTCGGCACGTCGCGCGGCGAGTCGACTAGCGCGCGCTCCTCCCCCTCCCACTCCTGCTCGCGGCCACCGTTGAAGAAGTAGGTGACGTGCGCGTACTTCTCGGTCTCGGCGACGTGCAGCTGGCGCCCGCCGGCGGCGGAGATCGTCTCCGCCAGGGTCGTCTTCGGGCGCTCCTCGGGGAAGGCGACCGGGTAGGGCCAGCCCTTGCGGTACTCGGTCATCGTCGTCAGGTCGAGCTCGGGGCCGCCGGAGCGCGAGAACTCCTCGAAGCCCGGCTCGGCGAGGGCGCGCGTCATCTGCCGGGCGCGGTCGGGGCGGAAGTTGATGAAGAAGGCGACGTCGCCGGGCGCGACGCCGTCGTACGCGCCGATCACCGTCGGCTTGACGAACTCGTCGGTCTCCTCGCGCTCGTAGGAGGCCTCGATCGCCTCCTCGGCGCCGTCGGCGTGCAGGCCGCGGCCGTGGACGATCGCGTCGTAGGCGAGCTTCGTCCGCTCCCAGCGCGTGTCGCGGTCCATCGCGTAGTAGCGGCCGCTGACCGTGGCGACGCGGCCGGCGTGGCGCAGCCAGCGCTCGAGCTCGTGCAGGTAGCCCTTGCCGCCGTGCGGCAGCGTGTCGCGGCCGTCGGTGAAGGCGTGGAAGACGACGTCGGGCACGCCCTCGTGCGAGGCCATCTCGATCGCCGCCTCAATGTGCTCCCAGCCCGAGTGGACGCCGCCGTCGGAGACGAGCCCGAGCAGGTGCAGGCGCCCGCGCGGGCTGTGGCGAGCCCGGTCGCAGGCCGCCAGCAGGACGTCGTTTTCGAAGAAGCTGCCGTCGGCGATCGCGTCGTCGATCCGCGCCAGGTCCTGCTTGACGATCGCCCCGGCGCCGAGGTTGAGGTGGCCGACCTCGGAGTTGCCCATCTGCCCCTCGGGCAGGCCGACGTCGCGGCCCTGAGCCGAGAGCTGCGTGTGGGGGTACGCGCCCCAGAGGCGGTCGAAGACCGGCGTCTGCGCCAGCGAGATCGCGTTGCCCGGCCCCGGCTCGGCCAGCCCCCAGCCGTCGAGGATGACCAGTGCTAGCGAGGGAAAAGTCACGTCTGTCCTTCCAGTGGTCCTTATGTACCTACTGGGTCCAAAAAGCGCACCGGAAGCTCATGTGGCGTTCACTATGGCAGCGAAGTCGCTTGGGTCGAGGCTGGCGCCGCCGACCAGCGCCCCGTCGACGTCGGGCTGGGCCATCAGCTCGGCCGCGTTCTCGGGCTTGACCGAGCCGCCGTAGAGGATGCGCACCGCCTCGCCGGCGCCGCCGCGCATGCGCAGCGCGTCGCGGATGAAGGCGATCGTCTCCTGGGCCTGCTCGGGCGTCGCCGTGCGACCGGTGCCGATCGCCCAGATCGGCTCGTAGGCGATCGCCAGGCGAGCGAGGTCGTCCGGGTGGACGTCGGCGAGGTCGGCCTGCAGCTGCCGCTCGAGCACGCCGTCGGTCTCGCCGGCGTCGCGCGCCGCCTCGCTCTCGCCGACGCAGAGGATCGGTTCGAGCCTCGCGGCCAGCGCTGCGGGCACCTTGCGCGCCAGCGCCTCGTCGGTCTCGCCGAAGAGCTGGCGCCGCTCGGAGTGACCGAGGACGACCGCGTCGACGCCGACCTCGACCAGCATCGCGGCCGAGACCTCGCCCGTGTAGGCGCCGGCGTCCCCCTCGTGCATGTTCTGGGCGGCGACCCGGACGGCGCTGCCGCGCGAGCGCTCCACCACCTCGGCAAGGGCGAGAAAGGGCGGGCAGAGGACGACGTCGCTCTGCGTCGCCGCGATCTGCGGCAGCAGCGCGTCGACGAAGGCCGCCGCCTCGGCGACGGTCTTGTGCATCTTCCAGTTGGCGGCGACGTACGGGGTCCTAGGCATCGTTCAGGGCCTCCACTCCGGGCAGCTTCTTTCCCTCCAGCAGCTCCAAGGACGCTCCTCCTCCTGTCGACAACCAGTCCACACGATCGGCAAGACCGAACTGTTGCAGCGCCGCGACCGAGTCGCCACCGCCGACCACGGTCGTGCCCGGCGCGGCGGCGACGGCCTCGGCGACGACGCGCGTGCCGGCCGCGAACGGCGCCAGCTCGAAGGCGCCCATCGGCCCGTTCCAGAGCACGGTGCCGGCGGCGGCGATCGCCTCGGCGTAGGCCTGCGCGGTCCGCGGCCCGACGTCGAGGCCCATCCAGCCGTCCGGCACCTCGACCCCGTCGCTCTCGCGCGCCTCGGTCTCGACGTCGAAGCTGCGACCGAGGACGAGGTCGACCGGCAGGCGCAGCTCGCAGCTCGAGCCCGCCGCCCGCTCCAATGCCTCCGCCGCCGGCTTCACCCCCTTCTCCTCGACCAGCGAGTCGCCGGTGGCGATCCCCTCGGCGCGGAAGAAGCTGAAGCACATCGCGCCGCCGATCAGGATCTCGTCGGCGATGTCGAGGAAGCGATCGATGACGCCGACCTTGTCGCTCACCTTGGCGCCGCCGAGGACGACGACGAGCGGCCGCGCCGGCGACTCGACGACGCGGCTCAGCTCGCTCACCTCGCGCTCGAGCAGCAGGCCGGCGTAGGCGGGCAGGTGCGCGGCGACCCCGGCCGTGCTCGCGTGCGCCCGGTGGGCGGCGCCGAAGGCGTCGTCGACGTAGAGGTCGGCGAGCGCGGCGAGGTCGGCGGCCAGCGCCGGGTCGTTCTCGGTCTCGCCCGGCTCGAAGCGCACGTTCTCGAGCAGCAGCAGGTCGCCGGGGTGCAGGCCCTCCGCCATCGTCCGCACGTCGTCGCCGACGACCGCCGGCGCCTGGTGGACGAGGGCGCCGCCGAGCAGATCGGAGAGGCGCTCACCCACCGGCTTCATCGAGAGCGCCGGCACGACCTCCCCCTTTGGCCGTCCCAGGTGCGAGACGAGCACCAGCGAGGCACCGCGCTCGCGCAGCAGCTCGATCGTCGGCAGGGCGGCGCGGATCCGCGTGTCGTCGGCGACCCGGCCGCCGTCGAGCGGCACGTTGAAGTCGACGCGGACGAGCGCCCGCTTGCCGGCCACGTCGGCGTCGCGGACGCTGGCCTTGACGAAGCTCACGGCGACGGGGCTCCGGGGCAGCTCAGAGGACCTTGCCGGCCAGCTCGACGCAACGGTTGGAGTAGCCCCACTCGTTGTCGTACCAGCTGATCACCTTCGCCATCCTGCCGTCGCCGATCGTCATCGTCGAGCGCGCGTCGACGATCGAGGAGTGCGGGTCGCCGACGATGTCGGTGGAGACGATCGGGTCCTCGGTGTAGGCGAGGATGCCCTGCATGGGGCCGTCGGCGGCGGCCTTCAGCGCGGCGTTGATCTGGTCGGGCTCGAGCGGGTTCGGGGTCGTGAAGACGAGGTCGACGGCGGACCCGGTCGGGACCGGGGCGCGCATCGAGAACCCGTTCAGCTTCCCGTTCAGCTCCGGCAGCACCAGGCCGACCGCCTTGGCGGCGCCGGTCGTCGTCGGGATCAGGTTCAGCGCCGCGGCGCGCGCCCGGCGCGGGTCCTTGTGCGGCATGTCCTGCAGGCGCTGGTCGGCCGTGTAGGCGTGGATCGTCGTCATCAGCCCCTGCTCGATGCCGAAGGCCTCGTGCAGCACCTTCGCCATCGGCGCCAGGCAGTTCGTCGTGCAGGAGGCGTTGGAGATGATGTGATGGCTGTCGCGGTCGTAGCTGTCGAAGTTGACGCCGAGGGCGACGGTCACGTCGGGTTCGCCGGCCGGCGCCGAGATGATCACCTTCTTCGCCCCGGCGGAGAGGTGCTTGGCCGCGTCCTCGCGGCCGGTGAAGAGGCCGGTCGACTCGATCACGACGTCGACGCCGAGGTCGGCCCAGGGCAGCGCCGCCGGATCGCGCTCGGAGAGCACCTTGATCGTCGTCCCGTCGACCGAGAGCGCGTCGCCGTCGGCGGCGACCTCGCCCGGGAAGCGGCCGAGGACCGAGTCGTAGCGGAGCAGGTGGGCCATCGTGGCCGGGTCGACGAGGTCGTTGACGGCGACGAACTCGAGGTCCGCTCCGGCCGCGTGGGCCGCCCGGAAGACGTTGCGCCCGATCCGCCCGAAGCCGTTGATTCCGACCTTCACTGCCATTTGTCTCAAATCCTCCTGGGGTGCGTTAGGGAGATGTCCGCTGCGATGTTATGGGCCGGCGCTGCCCGCCGGGTCCGGGTTTTTCCTCAGTCCTTCAGTCCGAGCCGATCGTGATCTCGATCTCGTACCCGTCGGGGTCCTTGAGGAAGGCCGAGTAGGAGCCGGAGCCGTGGGAGCGCCGCTCGCCGGGGTCGGCGACGCTCTTGCCGCCGACCGCCATGCCGCCTTCCCACGCCGCCTTCACGGCGACGATCCCGAGCGCCGAGAAGCTGAGCAGGCCGAAGCCGGCCGCCGGCTCGTGGTGGGCCGCGATGAAGAAGACCGGTTTGGCGATGCCCCAGCCGACCGTCTCGTCCTCCTCGAAGTGGCGCCGCCAGCCGAGGGGCGCGAGCAGCGCGTCGTAGAAGGCGCCGCTGCGCTCGAGGTCGGAGACCTCCAGAAGGACGTGGTGCAGCATGGGGCGGGGAGGCTATACGGGGTGCCGGATCAGCCGCCGCGCGGTGTCCAGCGGAAATAGCGGACGGCGAGGAGGAGGCCGGCGACGCCCCAGATCGCGACGACCACGAGGTTGTCCCAGGAGACGGCGGAGCCGACCGGGACGTAGGCGTCGAAGAAGGCGTCGAAGAAGTGGCGGACGGGGAAGGCGTCGGCGAAGGCGACGACCCCGCTCGGCAGCTGGTCTTCGGGGATGAAGATGCCGGAGAGGAAGTAGAGCGGGAAGAGCAGCGCGTTGACGATCGCCGCGGCCGCGTCCTGGGAGGGGATCGCCGCGGTCAGGGCGATGCCGAGGCAGCAGAAGGAGGCGGCGCCGACGAGCAGCGTCAGCAGGATCGCCGGCAGGTGGCCCCAGGGGACCGCGACGCCGTAGAGGAGGCCGCCGATCGCGGCCAGCAGCACCATCATCATCAGGGCGATGACGACCGAGTTGCCGATGCGGCCGGCGATGAAGACCCAGGGCGGCATCGGCGTGCCGCGCCCACGCTTCAGGCGACCGTCTTCGCGGGCGATCACCAGCGTCATCGCCAGGGTCTGCATCGTCGCCGAGATGATCGAGAGCGACATGATCGCCGGCACGTAGTAGCTGGTCGCCTCCACCCCGCCCCGCACGTCGACCGTTTTGCCGTCGAAGACGACGGCGAGGATGAGGAAGACGATCACGGGGAACATCACCGTGAAGAAGACCGCCGCCGGGTTGCGCCAGAAGACCTTCTGGTCGTAGCGGAACTGGTGGGCGAACAGCGCGATCCCGTTCACTCGGCCTCCTCGCCCTCGGCGGTGAGCGAGAGGTAGACGTCCTCGAGGTTGGGCCGCGTCACTTCCAGGCCCTCCAGCTCCAGCCCCTGCTCGACCGCCCGCCCGGTCAGCTCGTGCAGGTCGGCGACGGGGGTCGTCGTCTCGACCGCGACCTCCCTGCCGTCCAGCCGGTAGCTGATCGTCGTCGGCAGGCTCTCGCGGTCGCCAAGGTCGTCGGGCGTGCCGCCGGCGACGACCTGGCCACGGGCGAGGATCGTCACCCGGTCGGCGAGCCGCTGCGCCTCGTCCATGTAGTGCGTGGTGAGGAAGACCGTCTTGCCGAGGTCGCGCAGGCCGGCGATCGTCTCCCAGGCCTGGCGCCGCGCCGAGGGATCGAAGCCGGTCGTCGGCTCGTCGAGGAAGAGCAGCTCGGGGTCGCCGACCAGCGCCATGCCGACGTCGAGGCGGCGCTGCTGACCGCCCGAGAGGCGACCGGTCCGGGTCCCGGCCTTGCCCGCCAGCCCGACCAGCTCGATCGTCTCCTCGACCGAGCGCGGCGCGCTGTAGTAGCCGGCGTAGAGCTCGAGCGACTCGCGCACGGTCAGGTAGGGGTCGAGGCGGCAGCCCTGCAGGACGATCCCGATCCGCTCGCGCCAGGCGCGCCCGCCGCGCTCGGGGTCCTCGCCGAGGACCGAGACGTCCCCCCCGCTGCGCTTGCGGTAGCCCTCGAGGATCTCGACCGTGGTCGTCTTGCCCGCCCCGTTCGGCCCGAGGAAGGCGAAGACCTCGCCCGCCCGCACCTCGAGATCGATCCCCCGCACCGCCTCGAACTCGCCATATCTCTTGCGCAGGCCGCGAATGGAGATGACGGGATCGGTGGGAGCGGGCAAAGCCGAGCGATTCTATGGCGCCCACCCCCGCCGACGGGACTAAAACCGTCGTATATCGACGGTTT
>JBLMYD010000098.1:0-10695 GCA_050258095.1 Chloroflexota bacterium | reverse complement strand
TCTACGACGAGTCCGATTCGCTGCGCATGCTCAAGCGCTGCATGAACGAGCTGCAGATCGACCCCAAGCGCTTTCCGGCGCGCGCCATTCAGACTCAGATCTCGGGCGCCAAGAACCAGCTGATCGATCCCGACTCCTTCGCCGAGGGCCAGGCGGGCGTCTTCGAGGAAGTCGTCGCGCAGTCCTTTGCGCTCTACGAAAAGCGGATGCTGGCGGCCAACGCGATGGACTTCGACGACCTCTTGGTCTGCGCCGTCCGCGCGCTTGAGCGCTTCGAGGAGGTCCGCGACCGCTGGCGCCGCACCTTCCGCCACGTCCTCGTCGACGAGTATCAGGACACCAACCACGCCCAGTACCGGCTCCTGCAGCTGCTGACCGAGGAGCACGGCAACCTGATGGTCGTCGGCGACGAGGACCAGTCGATCTACGGCTTCCGCCACGCCGACATCCGCAACATCCTCGACTTCGAGCGCGACTTCCCCGAGGCCGAGTCGATAAAGCTCGAGCAGAACTACCGCTCGACGCAGACGATCCTCACCGTCGCCAACGCCGTGGTCGAGCGCAACCACCAGCGCCGGCCGAAGCAGCTCTGGACCGAGATCGCCGGCGGCGAGCCGGTGCGCCTCTCCGAGCTCTCCGACGAGCACGAGGAGGCGCGCTGGGTGGCGGGGGAGATCGAGCGCCTCGGCGAGGAGGACGGCGTGCGGCGCGAGGACGTCGCCGTCTTCTACCGGACCAACGCGATGAGCCGGGTGCTCGAGGACACGCTCAACCGCTTCGACCTGCCCTACCAGGTGATCGGCGGCACGAAGTTCTACGAACGGGCCGAGATCAAGGACGCCGTCGCCTACCTCAGCCTGCTAGCCAACCCCTCCGACCAGGTCTCCTTCGCGCGGATCGTCAACTCGCCGCGGCGCGGGATCGGCAGCACCAGCCAGGCGCGCCTCGCCTCGCACGCCAACACGACCGGCCTCTCGATCTGGGAGGTGGCAGAGCGGGCCGAGGAGGTGCCGGGGCTGAGCGGCGCCGCGATCAAGTCGGTCTCCCGCTTCCACGAGACGATGGCCGGCCTGCGCGAGCGGGCCGAGGAAGAGGGACCGGTCGCCGATCTGCTCGAGGCCGTGCTCGAGGAGACCGGCTACCTGGACGCGCTGCGGGCGGAGCGCACGGTCGAGGCCGAGGGCCGGGTGGAGAACCTGGAAGCCCTGGCGGCGGGCGCGGCGGAGCTCGACGTCGAGCGCGAGAGCGAGGGGGAGAGTGGGGTCCCGCCCCTGGAGGAGTATCTGCAGCAGATCTCCCTCTACACCGAGCAGGACGGGCTGCGCGAGACGGAGTCGCTGATCACGCTGATGACCCTGCACAACGCCAAGGGGCTCGAGTACGACACGGTCTTCATCGTCGGCTGCGAGGACGGCGCCTTCCCCCACATGCGGGCGCTGGAAGAGGGGGGAGAGGAGGAGGAGCGGCGGCTCTGCTACGTCGGCATCACCCGCGCCCGCCGCCGCCTCTACATGACCTGGGCCCGCGAGCGCCGCCTCTTCGGCCGCGCCGAGCGCAACCTGCCCTCGCGCTTCATCGACGAGCTGCCGGGGGAGCTGACCGAGCGCTTCTCGAGCGCCCCCGGCGCCGCGGCGGGCCTCGGCTGGGAGACGGGCGGCGGCCCGGAGGCAACGGCGCCGATCGACCCCGGCCCGACCCTGGAGCTGCGCACCGGCGACGACGTCGTCCACGCCAGCTTCGGAGAGGGCGTGGTCACAGGCACCGAGCCGGGCGGGATCGTCGTCGTCCGCTTCGCCGGCGACGGCAGCGAGCGTACGCTGATGCTCGACCACGCACCGATCAGGAGGAGGTAGGGATTTGGCGGCAAGGGTGATCGACGGCAAAGCGGTCGCCGCGGAGGTCCGCGCGCGGGTCGCCGAGGGGGTCAAGGCCTTCGCGGCCGAGCACGGGCGGGTCCCGGCGCTGGCGACGGTGCTGGTCGGCGACGACCCGGCCTCTCACGTCTACGTCGGCGGCAAGCACCGCGCCTGCGAGGAGGCCGGCATTCGCTCGCTGCACCATGAGCTGCCGACGGCGACGAGCGAGAACGAGCTGCTCGAGCTGGTCGGCGAGCTCGGCCTCGACCGCGAGGTCGACGGCATCCTCGTCCAGCTGCCGGTCCCCGAGCAGATCGACCCCGACCGCGTCGTCGCCGCGATCGACCCGGCCAAGGACGTCGACGGGCTCACTCCCTTCAACGCCGGCCTGCTCGCCCACGGCATGCCGGGCCTGGTGCCCTGCACGCCGGTCGGGGTGATGGAGCTGCTGCGCCACGAGGGCGTCGAGCTGGAGGGGGCCGAGGCGGTGGTCGTCGGCCGCTCGAAGCTGGTCGGCGTGCCGGTCGCGCGCCTGCTGCTCGCCGCCAACGCGACCGTGACCAGCTGCCACTCGCGGACCCGCGACCTCGCCGCGGTCTGCCGCCGCGCCGATGTGCTCGTCGCCGCGGTCGGCGCCCCGGAACTGCTCGGCGCCGACGCGGTCAAGCCCGGCGCCGTCGTCATCGACGTCGGCGTCAACCGCAGCGACGACGGGTTGCGCGGAGACGTCGATTTCGCGGCCGCCGCCGAGATCGCTTCGGCAATCACTCCCGTGCCCGGCGGCGTCGGCCCGATGACGGTCGCGATGCTGCTCGAAAATACGCTGGTTGCCGCCCGAGCGCGGGTGTAGGGTCGGTTCGACCCCCAGCCACCGGAGGAGGAGTGAGATGGAACTGGACAAGCTGAGCATGGGCGAGAGGATCTCCGCGGTCTCCGGGGTCCTGCTCTTCGTCTTCATGTTCTTCGACTGGTTCGGAGTCGAAGTCTCGGGTGTGCCCGGCTTCTCCGGCACCGTCGCCGAAGCGGGCGGAAGCGCCTGGGACGCGCTCGACGTGATCCCGATCTTCCTCGTGATCGCGATCGTCGCCGCCGTTGGCGTCGCCGTCGTTCGGCTGACCGACGCCGACCTGGAGCCGCCGGTCTCGCTGAACACGATCGTCGCCGTGCTCGGCGCCCTGGCCGTAGTGCTGATTCTCTACCGGATCGTCGACCCGCCCGGCGGCGGCTCGTTCGGCGGCGTCTCGGTCGACACGACGCTCGAAGTCGGCATCTTCCTCGGCCTGCTCTCGGCGATCGGGATCGCCTACGGCGGCTACAGCGCGATGCGCGAGGAAGGGGTCACCTTCGGCGACGCCGCGGATCGTCTCGGCGGTGGCGGCCACGGAGGCGGCGCGCCTCCGCCGCCTCCACCCCCGCAGCAGCAAGCGCCTCCTCCACCGCCGCCACCGGGGTCGTCGGCTGCGCCGCCACCACCATCACCGCCGCCTCCACCCCCGCCGTCCTCGCCTCCACCCCCGCCGCCGCCTCCGATCCAGCCGCCGCAGGGGTAGGAGGGGTGCGGGTGCAGCCCGCATCCTTAGAATCGCCGCTGTGATCGAGCGGGCGCAGGTTCTGCACGTGGCGAAGCTGGCCAGGCTCGGCCTGTCCGACGAGGAGCTTGAGACGATGGCCGGTGAGCTGTCGGGAATCCTCGAGCACGTCGATCGGATCGCCGAGCTCGATCTCGACGACGTGCCGCCGACGTCGCATGTGGTCGAGTTGGAGAACGTGCTGCGCAAGGACGAGCCGCATGAGTCCCTTGACCGGGGCGTGGCGCTGGCGCAGGCGCCCGATCCGGTCGACGGCTCGTTCCGGGTCCCCTCGCCCCAGGCCGAGGAATAGATGGCTGACGCGCTGGATCTCACGGTCGTGCAGGCGCACGAGGCGATTGCCGCGGGCGAGCTGTCCGCGCTCGAGTACGCCCGGGCATGGAGCGAGGCCGCGGCGGGCGACGAGCTCAACGCCTACCTCTGGCGACCCGACGGCGATGCCGGCACCGCCGGTGTAGAGGAGCCGCGCATCGCGCCGGTCGCGGTCAAGGACATCTTCTGCACCGAGGGGGTGCCGACGACGGCTGGCTCGAAGATCCTCGAGGGCTACCGGCCGCCCTACACGGCGACCGCGGTGCGCAAGCTGATCGAGGCCGGCGCGCCGATCCTCGGCAAGCTCAACATGGACGAGTTCGCGATGGGCTCCTCGAACGAGAACTCGGCCTTCGGCGCGGTGCTCAACCCCTGGGACCGCGAGCGCGTGCCGGGCGGCTCCTCCGGCGGGTCGGCGGCGGCCGTCGCCGGCGGCCTGGCGCCGTGGGCGATCGGCACCGACACCGGCGGCTCGATCCGCCAGCCCGCCTCGCTCTGCGGCATCGTCGGCCTGAAGCCGACATACGGCGCGGTCTCGCGCTACGGGATGATCGCCTTCGCCTCCTCGCTCGACCAGTGCGGTCCGCTCACCCGCGACGTCCGCGACGCGGCTCTCCTGCTCTCGTTGCTGCAGGGCAAGGACCCCTGCGACTCGACCTCGGTCGGTCTGCCCGAGGAGCCGCGCCTGCCCGAGCGCGAGGACCTGGACGGCCTGCGCTTCGCCGTGCCCGCCGAGCTGGCGAGCGACGCGATCGAGCCCGGCGTGCGCGAGGTCTTCGAGGCGACGCTGGCGACGATCGAGCGCCTCGGCGGCGAGGTCGCCGAGGTCCCGCTGCCGCACGCCGAGCACGGGATCTCCGCCTACTACGTGATCGCCCCCGCCGAGGCCTCCTCCAACCTGGCTCGCTACGACGGCGTCCGCTACGGGATGCGGGCGGAGACGGGCGGCGACGTGATCGAGATGTACGAGGCGACCCGGGCGGCGGGCTTCGGCCCCGAGGTCAAGCGCCGCATCATGCTCGGCACCTACGCGCTCTCCTCCGGCTACTACGAGGCCTACTACGGACAGGCGCAGAAGGTGAGGACGAAGATCGCCGGCGACTTCGCCGCCGCCTTCGAGGACTTCGACTTCGTCGTCACGCCGACCTCGCCCTCGGTCGCCTTCAAGCTCGGCGAGAAGACCGACGACCCGCTGGCGATGTACCTGAACGACTTCTTCACGGTGCCGATGAGCCTGGCGGGGATCCCGGCGATCTCGATCCCCGCCGGTCTCGCCGAGCCGGGCGGCGGCGGGCCGCAGCTGCCGGTCGGCTTCCAGCTCGCCGCGCCCGCCTTCGGCGAGCAGAAGCTGCTCGACGCCGCCCACGCGCTCGAGCGGACGATCGCCTTCGACGCGCGCCCTTCCGGTGCGCCTTATGTACCGCATAGGTCCAAAAAGCGCACCGGAAGCGGGGGCGAGGACGATGAATGACCTGGAGGCGGTGATCGGGCTCGAGATCCACGTCCAGCTGGCGACGCGGACGAAGATGTTCTGCGGCTGCGAGCTCTCCTTCGGCGATGAGCCCAACGTCCACACCTGCCCCGTCTGCCTGGCGCACCCCGGGGTGCTGCCGGTGGCCAACGAACAGGCGATCCGCTACGCGCTGCTGATCGCGGCCGCACTCGAGTGCGAGGTCGCCCCGCGTTCGATCTTCCACCGCAAGAACTACTTCTATCCCGACAGCCCGAAGGCCTACCAGATCAGCCAGTACGACATCCCGATCGCCGGCAGCGGGAGGCTGGGCGACGTGCGCATCCACCGCGCCCACCTGGAGGAGGACGCGGCGAAGATGATCCACGTCGGCGAGTCCGGTCGCATCCACGGCTCCGGCGCCTCGCTGGTCGACTTCAACCGGGGCGGCACGCCCCTGGTCGAGATCGTCACCGAGCCCGATCTGCGCGGCGCCGCCGAGGCGGCGGCCTGGGCGCGCCTGCTGCGCGAGACGGTGCGCCAGCTCGGCGTCTCCGACGTCAACATGGAGGAGGGCAGCCTGCGCGTCGACGCCAACGTCTCGGTGCGCCCGCCGGGCAGCGACGAGCTTGGCACCAAGACCGAGCTGAAGAACATGAACAGCTTCCGCTTCCTCGAGCGCGGGATCGAAGCCGAGCTGGCGCGCCAGCGCGAGCTGGTCGAGGGGGGCGGGACGGTGGTCCAGGAGACGCTCCACTTCCATCCCGAGGACGGCAGCCTGCACCCGCTGCGCTCGAAGGAGGAGGCGCACGACTACCGCTACTTCCCCGAGCCCGACCTGGTGCCGATCGCGCCGACCGAGGAGATGCTGCGCGAGGCGCGCGAGGCGTTGCCCGAGCTGCCCGCGCATCGCAGCGCGCGCTACCAGGAGATGGGCCTTGCCGAGGACGTTGCGGTGCTGCTCGCGGCCGACCCCGAGACGGCGGGCTACTTCGAGCAGGTCGCCGCAGCGGAGGGCATCGAGCCCCGCGTCGTCGCCAACTGGGTGACCGGCGAGCTGGCGGCGGCGCTGCGCCAGGACGGGGGAGAGGAGACGGCGGCCGAGTCGAAGGTCGCGCCCGCGGCCCTCGCCGCCCTGATCGCGATGGTGCAGGAGAAGAAGGTCTCGCACGGCAGCGGCAAGACGGTGCTCGCCGCCCTGGTCGCCGAGGGCGGCGACCCGGCCGCGATCGTCGAGCGCGAGGGCCTCGCCCAGATCTCCGACAGCGGTGAGCTCGAGTCGATCGTCGCCGCCGCGATCGAGACCAACCCGCAGGCCGCCGACCAGATCCGCGCCGGCAACCAGAAGGCGATCGGCGCCATCGTCGGCGCCGTGATGAAGGAGACCAAGGGCCGCGCCGACGGCGGCGAGGTGAATCGGCTGATTCGCGAGCGGTTGGAGTTGTAGTCCGGAAGGTCGTCAGGGGAGGTCTTGACGGAGCAACAGCCGTGGAGGCTCCGTCAAGACCTCCCCTGACGACCCGTCCGCGTCCAAGTTATGGGGAGAGATTGACTCTCTTACCCCTTAGATGGGGGTGCATAGCGCCGATGCGGCGGTCCTGATCGCGTTTGCCGGCGTCATGCGAGCGCTCATAGCGCTCGCATCGAAGCTGGTGGATCGAATGGGCCCGCCGCCATAAGAAACGGCCCCGGGATGCACCCCGGGGCCGTTCAAGGCGTGAATACCGCCGATGCCGAAACTTTAGCGCTGCATCCGGAAAGAGGCAAGCTCCCCACCGAAAGTGCGATCCAGCACTTTGTAACAAGTTGTTACAAGCGTGCTAACTTGAGCGTATGGCCTGGAACGTCGTCATCGCGGGTGGTGGATTCGGGGGAGCGGCGGCGGCGCGGGAGCTGGAGCGGATCCTGCCGCGGCAGTCGGCGCGGCTGGTGCTGGTCAACGAGGTCAACTTCATGCTCTACACGCCCTTCCTGCCGGAGGCGGCGGCGGGGACGCTCGAGCCGCGGCACGTGGTCACGCCGCTGCGCGAAATCCTCAAGCGGACGTACCTGCGGCTCGGCTCGATCGTCGGTCACGACCCGGCGGCGAAGACGGTTGAGCTGCGCACTCGCGAGGGCGAGACCGAGACGCTGCCCTACGACCAGCTGCTGGTTGCGCTCGGCTCGGTCTCGCGCGTGCTGCCGGTGCCGGGCCTCGCCGAGCACGCGATCGGCTTCAAGACGCTCGCCGACGCGATCTGGCTGCGCAACCACGTGATCGAGACGCTGGAGGCGGCGAATGCGACCGAGGACGTGCGCCGCCGCGAAGAGCTGCTCACCTACGTCTTCGTCGGCGGCGGCTACGCCGGCCTCGAGGCGCTCGCCGAGCTGCAGGACTTCGCCGCCGACGCGATCGAGAGCTACCCGCGGGCCCGCCTGCACGGCATGCGCTGGGTGCTGGTCGAGGCCGCCGATCGCGTGCTGCCCGAGATCGACGCCGAGCTCGCCGAGTACGCCCTGCGCGAGCTGCGCGGGCGCGGGATCGACATCCGCCTCGGCACGACGCTGGAGGAGCTGAGCGCCGACAGCGCCCGTCTCTCGACCGGCGAGGTGTTGCCGACGCGGACCGCGGTGTGGACGGCGGGCGTGGCCCCGCACCCGAGCCTGCGCGATCTCTCGCTGCCGCTCGAAGAGCGGGGTCGGGTACCCGTCGACGATCACCTGCGCGTTCGCGGCATGAACGGGGTCTGGGCGATCGGCGACTGCGCGGCCGTCCCCGACGTCGGCGGCGGAATCTGCCCGCCGACGGCCCAGCACGCCGTGCGCCAGGGGCCGGTGGCCGCCCGCAACATCGCCGCCGAGCTCGGCGTCGGCACGGCCCGGCCGTTCGAGTACCGCGGCAGCGCCGCCTTCGTCAACCTCGGGCGCTACAAGGCGGTCGGGCGCGTCGGCGGTCGCACCTTCCGCGGCTTTCCGGCCTGGTGGATGGCCCGCACATACCACATGAGCCAGATCCCGGGCGTCGCTCGCAAGGCCCGCGCCGTGATCGACTGGACCGCCAGCCTCCCCTTCCGCCGCGACCTCTCCGAGCTCGGCTCGATCGGCCACCCCCAATCGCTGGGCGCGCGTCATGATTGACCCGTGGGCTTCGAGTACCTGATCATCGCCTTCTTCTTCGGCCTGGCCACGGCGATCATCGGCAAGCGCAAGGGCAGCTCGTTCTGGCTCTGGCTGCTGATCGGCATGGTCCTACCCCCGCTCGGCCTGATCGCCGTGATCTTCTACCGGGTGGACAAAGACGAACCCGAACGCCAGTGCCCCAACTGCCACAAGGCATTGAAGCTTTATGTACAAGTTTGTCCGCGCTGCGGCACAGACCTCTATCTTCCGGACCCCGCAGCGGTCAGGCACCCCGGCGTGCGTTGAGAGTGGGCCGGTCGTCCTCTGGGCGAATGTCGCGAAGCGGCCTATGCAATCCGGTCATTGCGCGGCGAAGCCGCGCTCAAACTTCGTCGCAAAGCGCGCGCAGCGCGCGTGCGACGTCAATTCGACCAGAGGACGGCCGGCCCACTCACCTCAACCACGTTCTCACGATCGCGTTGGCGAACCCCATGCCGTAGCGGAAGACCGCCGGCTTCTTGGAGTGCCCATGCAGCCGCTGCTCGACCGTCACCGGCACCTCGGTCGCGGGCACCCCCCGCTTGATCGCCTCGATCATGAACTCGGAGGTGTGGAACTGCTCCTGGCGCAGGACGAGCTGGGGCAGGACCGTCGTGCGCACGGCGCGGTAGCCGTTCGAGCAGTCGGTGACCCTGGTGCGGGTGATGAAGGAGACGAGCCGGTTGAAGAAGACGATGCCGAGCTCGCGCGAGAGGGTGTTGCGGTCGGCCTGGCCGAGGACGCGCGAGCCGTGGGCGACGTCGACCTCGCCGTCGAGCACCGGCTTGACCAGGCGCTCCATCTCCGACGGCAGGTGCTGGCCGTCGGCGTCGAGGGTGACGACCACCTCGGCGCCCGATTCGGCCATCAACCGGTAGCCGGTGCGCAGCGCCGCGCCGCCGCCCCGGTTGATCACGTGGCGGGCGACGATCGCCCCGTGCTCGGCGGCGACGTCGCCGGTGCCGTCCTTGGAGCCGTCGTCGACGACCAGCACGGCTGTCTCCACGCCGCAGACCTGTGCCGGCATCCGGTCGAGCACGAGGCCGACGTTTTCGGCCTCGTTGTAGGCGGGGACGAGGATTGCGACCTTGCCACGGAAGCGCTCAGGCAGGCCGGCCTGGCGGAACTCCTCCCAGGCGAGGCCCTCGAGCACCGCCGAGAGCTGGCGCGAGTTGCGCGCCGCCTGCGAGAGCGCCCGCAGGATGAGCAGGAAGAGGACGAAGATGGCGAAGACGGCGAGGCCGAGGATGCGGCCGCCGTTGCCTTTTTCGAAGGAGAAGGCGGAGAGCAGGCCGTTGACGATTTCGGTGCCGGTGACCAGCGCCAGGCCGACGCCGGCGACGAGCAGGATCAGCACGTCGGCGTTGCGCAGCGAGCGGCGTCGCCACACGGCAAAGGCGACGATCGCCAGTGCCGTGAGCAGACCGACGACGCGAAGCGCCGTCAGTTCGGCGGGGAATATGCCTGCGTAGAGGCCCATTTGCGGTTAGACAATACGACCGCGCCCACACGCGCGATGGCGGTGCCGGCGAGCGGAAAGATCAGCGTCATCAACACCTCGTTGCGGCGCGGGGCGGCGAGGGTCGCAGCGCCGACGGCGGTGACGAGCGCCAGCGGCGTCGCCATCGCCACCAGCTCCCACCAGCGACGACGCCAGCCCAGCACGCCGAGGCCGGCGAGGCCGAGGACGACGAGCAGGGTCTGGACGACCCGCCCGGCGGTGCTTTCCATCGCTTCGCCGATCCCCGCCGACCACATGCGCCACGTCTTGCGCACGGTCATCGCCAGGTAGCCGATCGGGTCTTCGCCGAAGAACTTCGAGAAGTTCTGCTTGCCGATCTTGCCCAGCGCCTGGTCGCGCGGAAGATCCGAGTAGCGCGCCGCCACGCGACTGAAGAGGGGGGTGGGATTGATTTTTTCCAGAGCTTCCGAGTGCGGGGCAAGCTTTCTGTGTAGGTAGCGTCGCGCGAGTATCGCCTTAACCCGCTGATATTCCCCGTCGGCAGGTAGGAAGGTGCCGACATAGAGGGCCTTCCCACCGCCCGTCGAGATCGGCACCGTTCGGTGCAGGCTGACCTGGTTGTGGATCGTCCATGGAATGATTGGCACCAGTAGACCCGCAACGAGCAGCCCAGCACTTGCGAGTCCTGGCTTCCAACCGCGCTCGAAGCCGACTCTGATCAAGGCCAGACCCGCGAAAGCTATCCCGACCAAGAGGTACTCCGGCCGCGCCAACGCCAGTGCCCCGAACAGCAGTCCCGGCACCAACCATCTCACGCGCGGGTGGCGTGGGGGGGGGGGGGGGGGGGGCGGACCGTGGGCCCCCCCCCCTGGCCCCCCCCCCCCCCCA
>JBLMYD010000097.1:0-40006 GCA_050258095.1 Chloroflexota bacterium | reverse complement strand
GCCGACAAGGCGCGCACGATCCGCATCCCGGTCCACGTGGTCGAGAAGCTGAACAAGATCGGCCGCGCCGAGCGCAAGCTGGTCACCGAGCTGGGCCGCGAGCCGACCCCGGAGGAGATCGCCGAGGTGACCGGGATCGACCCCGAGGAGGTCGACTCGATCAAGCGCTCCGCGCAGGCGCCGGTCTCGCTGGAGAAGCCGGTCGGCGACGAGGAGGAGTCGGAGTTCGGCCAGTTCATCGCCGACGAGAAGGCCGAGTCCCCCTTCGACCGCGCCGCGGACCTGCTCACCAAAGAGGCGCTGAAGGAGGCGCTGGAGAACCTCTCCTACCGCGAGCGGCGCGTGCTCGAGCTGCGCTACGGGCTCGGCGGCGAGCACCCGCGCACGCTCGACGAGGTGGGGCGGACCTTCAACGTCACCCGCGAGCGCATCCGCCAGATCGAGAACCAGAGCCTGAAGAAGCTGCAGCAGCTGGGCGAAGCCCAGAAGCTGCGCGAGGTCACCTGAGCCTGTCAGCCGCCGAGCGCGTCGACCTTCTCAGTGGCCGCGTACTCAACGTGTGGACCCCGTTTGGGGGATTCTGGCGCGAATTCGATCCAACCCTTCCTTCGCATCCTGGTGAGGCGGTTGCGGGCAGTTGGCACGTCACAGTCGAGGTAGTTCCTCACATCCTCATTTGATATGCGACGGTGGCGCTTGAGGTGTCGGATCAGCTTTGCGTCGTCGCTGTCGATTGTCTCGGCCCGGTAGGTCAATGCTGTCCGCATCCCGGCGAGAGCCGCTTGGCTCAGCTTGTAGGAAGGGTGCTGTCGTCGTGCGGTGCCTCGTGTCGGCTCCAGGAGCTCCGCGTCACACATTCGGTCGAGAACGCGTTGACAGCCAATCAGATCTCGCTGCAAAAGCGGAACGGCCTTCTCTGCGTTCAAGCGACGTTCGCTGCGAAGTGCTGCGAGCACGAGCAAGACATCGAGGTCGGATGCCAGCTTGCTGTCCGCGGGGAATCCGCTACCCCTGAGAAAGCGCGCGAATGCAGAGTCGCCTTGCCCCCCTGGGACGGTCACGGTAAACCGCGGGCCGTCGGCGATCCGCGGTGGCTCCTTTCCTATGCCGGCGAGCAGGCGCCAGACGCGGTCAAAGCCAAGTCCGGCACCCTCGGCAATGCGCAGTCTGGCGATCTCGCCGGCCAGGCGGCGGTTGCGCTGGGCGGTCTCACGAAGGAGCCGATCCGGGTGAAGGGTTGGCAGCAGGCCCCCGGGGCTCGAGAACGCCAGCTCATCTGGTGAGTGGGAGATCTCGATTATTCCCGGAAGCTCCCAGTCGCGATGGGCGAAGGCGTTTGCGGCAAGCTCGCGAACGACGTCCTGGGGGTAGTCGACCAATTCGACCTGGGTTCCGCTGACCCGGATGGTCTCGGCTGAGGCAAGAGCGCCAATGCGAGCCAAGATGTCGTCCACCAACAACATGATGGGTCGTCGCTCGCTGTCCTCGCGTCGGAGCACGACTGAGCCCTCGGCCCCCGGGCTGGACGCGGTGGTGAGAATGACTCCCCAATCCGGCACGGTTTTCCGCAGCGCTTGCGCGTCTCCGTACAGCAGCACTGCCGCCCGGCGTAGCCGAGATCCTGCGATGAGGTCGCAGTTCGAAAGAAAGTGCTCTGGGTCGTCTTCTGCGAGGCTTGCCTGGTCATCGAACCCAGCATCCCTCAGCCGCTCGACAGCGCGCACCAGAGCGGCTTGGCTGAGCGCATCGAGGCCGCAGTCAGAGGGCTCCGAAGACCAGTCATATTGCCCCCGCGTCGCCTGCAGGCCGCGCATTTCCGCCTCCCCGATCGGCCGACATTGATCGACTACACGGCGCTTGTAGGTTCCATCCGTCGTGCCATGCACGACGGCGCCACGCGGCACTTGCACGAGAACCAGTCGTGTGCCGTCCTCGTCCCACTCGATCGGATCGACGGTGAGAGGAGGAAGCGTCCCGCGATGAACTGCAAGACGGATCGCATCGAGCGAGTAGTAAGCAGGATCGGCGCCCGGGAGCGCCTCCACGCGGGTTTTGGCTTTGTCACGAACCCCGATCGCGATGATTCCTCCGCGACTGTTGGCCAGACATGCGGACGCCTGCGCAATGGCAGCCAGGAAGGCCTTGCGCTGCTTGCCCATATTGACCTCGGTGCGCTGCTTCACGGGAATGGCAGTGTCTGGGGTCTCCTTGAAGTCCAGAACCTCGATCTCCTCGTTCCCGGCGCTCCAGCCATCTCCGATTTGGGCGAGGGCCTGTTTGGCGATTTCCATGGGCTCCATGCCGTCGGCAATGATAGGGGAATTGATAAACCCGCGCATGTGCTGCTTTATCAATAGTTGAATCAATTGAGGTCTAACGAATTCAAAGCGATCGGCCGATAACGGTCGGGATGTTCGACATCGACACAGCGCTGCGCCAGCTGATCGAGCGCGAGGGCTCCGACCTGCACCTGAAGGTCGCCCAGCGGCCGACGATCCGCCAGCACGGCGAGCTGATCCAGCTCGACGGCTACGAGGCGCTCAGCGAGCAGGACACCGAGAAGGCCTTCCACGACATGGCCGAGGTGCGCTCGCTGACCGAGTTCGAGGAGGCGGGCGAGGCCGACTTCTCCTACTCGATCCCCGGCCTCTCCCGCTTCCGCGTCAACGTCTTCAAGCAGCGCGGCTCGATCTCGATCGTCTGCCGTGCGATTCCCTTCGAGATCCGCTCGGTCGAGGACCTGGGCCTGCCGCCCGTCGTCACCAAACTGGCCGAAGAGGAGCGCGGGATCATCCTCGTCACCGGCACCACCGGCTCGGGCAAGAGCACGACGCTGGCGGCGATGATCGACCACATCAACCGCACCCGGCCGCATCACATCATCACGCTCGAGGACCCGATCGAGTACCTGCACGAAGACAAGCGGGCGATCATCAACCAGCGCGAAGTCGGCTCCGACACCGAAAGCTTCGGTCGGGCGATGCGCCGCGTCCTGCGCCAGGACCCCGACGTGATCCTGATCGGCGAGATGCGCGACGAGGAGACCGTGCACACGGCGCTCTCCGCGGCCGAGACCGGCCACCTCGTCCTCTCCACCGTCCACACGCTCGACGCGACCGAGACGATCAACCGCATCATCGACTTCTTTCCGCCCCACCTGCAGCACCAGGCGCGGGTGATGCTGGCGGCGACGCTGAAGGGCGCGATCGCCCAGCGCCTCGTCCCCGACATCACCGGCGAAGGCCGCGTCCCGGCCTCCGAGGTGATGGTCGTCACCGGCCGCGTCGAGGACCTGATCATGAACCCGGAAGAGACGGGCAAGATCACCGAGGTGATCGCCGAGGGCGAGTACTACGGGATGCGCACCTTCGACCAGTCGCTGCTCGGCTACGTGATGGAGGGCAAGCTGGCCGAGGACGTCGCGTTGCGCTACGCCTCCAGCCCGCACGACTTCAAGCTGATGCTCGCCGCCGGCGGCCAGCGCGCCAGCGGCATCGAGCAGCTCGCCGCTCAGCCTGCCGGGTAGTACGAGCGTCCAGGCGCCCGATCGGCGGCTTTGCGCCGTTCAAGCAGGCCCCGCGGGCTGTCGATGAGCTGGGCGATGCCAGTCATCGGGCCAGCTCGCGCGCGTCTCCGCCGCCTCCGCCGCAGCGAGAGCGGCATTGCCCTGCCGACGGCGCTGTTCGCGATGATCGCGACGATGGCGCTGGCCAGCGCCGCCGTCCTCTCCTCGGTCGACGTCCAGCAGGGATCGCACCGCGACCACGACGCCAAGGAAGCGATCGCCGCCGCCGACGCCGGCGCCAACGTCGCCCTCACGCGCCTCAACCGGTTCCTCAGCGACATCACCGCAGCGACCCCCTGCATCGGGCCGGCGGGCGAAGCGCAGGAAGCCTCAGGAGGGTGGTGCCCGGAAACCACGAGCGAAAGCGTCGGCGAAGCCGGCTTCACCTACCGGGTCAGCGCCTGGGACGGCACCGAAACCTACAAAGTCGTTGCGGTCGGCACGGCGGGCGAAGTCAGCCGGCGGATCGAGGTCGGCATGGCCTCCTACAGCGGCGGCAACGTCTTCGCCAACGAGAAGGTGCTCGGCGAAAGCGGCATCGAAATGGAAGGCACGCCCGACATCCGCACCGACATCGGGACGAACGGCAGCATCACCAGCAGCGGCAGCGGCACGATCTGCGGCAACGTTCGCCACGGCGAAGGCGGGACGGCGCCCGAACCGGACTGCGACGGCGAAGTCAGCGAAGGCAACCAGAGCATGCCCGAATTGAAGCCGCCCGAAAACATTGCCACCGAAAACTCGAACTGCCGCCTGGTGCCGAGCTGCACGGGAGAAAACCCCGCAGAAGAAGTCGACCCCTACACCAAGACGCGCACGAGCAAAGTTCCCTGGGAAGCGTCGACCAGGACGATCAAGGTCAACCAGAACGGGAAGCTGACGATGGGCGGCAGCGACTACTTCGTCTGCGGCCTCTTCCTCGAAAGCGGCGAACTGATCATGGCCGCCGGGGCGAACGTGCGGATCTTCGTCGACACGCCCGAACATTGCGGCCTTGCATCCGGCGCCGTCCAGGTCAAGGTGACCGGCAACGGCGCCATCGTCTCGACCGGGTTCAACCCGGCGCAGGGCAGCTTCGACGTCCCCGGCATCTACCTGCTCGGCGACGGCAGCGTCGAACTCGAGGGCAACTCGAACACGAACGAGCTCGTGCTCTACGCCCCGCAGAGCGAAGTCGACATCGGCGGCAGCGCGACCTGGAACGGGATGTTCGCCGGCAAATCGCTGACGATCCACGGCACGCCGAGGATCGAATCGGACCCCAGCATCCCCCTGCCCGACATCAACTGGGAAACGCTGCTCGAACGCACCCGCTACGTCGAGTGCACGGGCGGGACCGGTCCGACTCCCGACGCAAGCTGCTGAGCAGCGCTCAAGGTCGGCGCCGGAGCTGACGACCTAGGTAAGCGAACGTATGAGGGAGAAGCTCAACGACAACCCGCTCGCCCAGGTCGCCCTCGTCGGCGTGCTGCTGGTCTTCGTCGCCCTCTTCCTGATGGGAGGGTCGGGCGGCGGTGGCGGCGCCGAAAAAGAAGGCGAAGAAGGCGGCGCCACGCCCGCCGCCGCCCCGGTGGAAGCCGGCAGCCCGACCGACCTGCCGCCGCCCGGCACCGGCGCCGGCGCGCCGCCGCCGCTGCCCCCGGCCGTCACCTCGGCCTACGAAGCCGGCGACACGGTCGTCCTCCTCTTCGTCCGCGACGGCGGCATCGACGACCGCCGCGTCACCAGGGCGGTCGACAGCCTCAGCTCGCTCGCGGACGTCGCCACCTTCGTCGTCCCGGCGAGCCAGATCGCCCGCTACGCGGCGATCGCCCAGGGCGCCGACGTCAACCGCGTGCCGGCGCTGGTCGTGGTCAGCCCGAAGAGCGTCGACCGCGGCGCGCCCAAGGCCTCCGTCCACTACGGCTTCCAGAGCTTCGAGAGCGTCGAACAGGCCGTGATCGACGCCCGTTACAAGGGCGGCACCCTCCCCTATCACCCCTGACCCGATGGACAGCGGGGACTACCCGAGTCACCTGCGCCCGGTCCCCGAGTCCGGCGACTCGACCGCGCCCGTGCTCGACCCGTCCGCCGGCGGCACCCCCGGCCTGACGCCGCCGGTCATGCGCGGCCGCTCGAGCGGCTTCGTCACCGACGTCCTCGTCGACCTCGGCTACGTGCCGGAAGACCGCGCCCGTGCCGCGATCGAAGAGGCGCGCTCGGCGACGCAGCCGCCCGAGGAGCTGCTTCTAAACCAGGGCGCGATCACGGCCGACCAGCTCTCGCGCGCCGTCGCCGAGCGCTACGGGCTCGACCACGTCGACCTCGGCATCTACCAGGTCGACATGGCGGCGGCCAACCTGATCCCGGTCACCACGGCGCGCCGCTACAAGGCGCTGCCCGTCGGCTTCGTCGACAAGCAGACGCTGCTGGTCGCCACCGCCGACCCGACCAACGTGCTCGCGGTCGACGACGTGCAGATCGCCACCGGGCTCGACTGCCGCGTCGCGGTCGCCGCCGAGGAGGACATCGAGGCGCTGATCGGCCGCCTCAACACGCTGCAGAGCGCCGTCAGCGAGGCGGTCGAGGAGGACGCCGAAGAGGGCCTGGCCGAGGTCAGCGACATCCAGGTGACCGCCGAGGACGCGCCCGTGATCAAGCTCGTCTACAGCATCCTCGGCCAGGCGGTGGGGGAGGGGGCCTCCGACATCCACTTCGAGCCCGACGAGGACGAGATGCGGGTCCGCTTCCGCGTCGACGGCGTGCTCAGGGAGGCCGCCCACGTGCCGAAACGGATGATCAACGCGGTCGTCTCGCGGATCAAGATCATGAGCGACCTCAACATCGCCGAGAAACGCGTCCCTCAGGACGGCCGGGTCAGCGTCACCGTCGAGGACCGCCGCGTCGACCTGCGTATCACCACGCTGCCGACGCAGCGCGGCGAGGGGGCGACGATCCGCGTCCTCGACAAGGACAACGCGCAGCGCTCGCTCGACGACCTCGGCATGGACGGCTCCGCCCGCGAGCGCTTCGAGGAGGCCTTCCGCCAGGCCTACGGCGCCGTGCTCGTCACCGGCCCGACCGGCTCCGGCAAGTCGACGACCCTCTACGCGGCGCTGGGGGACCTCAATCAGATCGAGAAGAACATCATCACGATCGAGGACCCGGTCGAGTACCGCCTCAACGGGATCAGCCAGATCAACGTCAACCGGCCCGCCGGCCTCGACTTCGCCACCGGCCTGCGCTCGATCCTGCGCGCCGACCCCGACATCGTCATGGTCGGCGAGATCCGCGACGGCGAGACGGCGCGGATCGCGATCGAGGCGGCGCTGACCGGCCACATGATGCTGAGCACGCTGCACACCAACGACGCGCCCGGCGCCGTCACCCGTCTCAGCAAGATGGGGATCGAGGCCTTCCTCACCGCCTCGGCCGTCGACTGCGTCGTCGCCCAGCGCCTGGCGCGCAAGCTCTGCAAGCACTGCAAGAAACGCGCCGTGATCCCGCCGCAGGCGCTCGCCGACGCCGGCCTGCGAGTCGGCGGCGAGATCGAGGCCTACGAGCCGGTCGGCTGCTCGCGCTGCAGCCAGAGCGGCTACCGCAGCCGGGTCGGCATCTACTCGGTGATGCGGCTCAGCGAGCGGATCAAAGAGATGGTCGTCTCGGGGACGCCGGAGGCCGAGATCGCCGCCGCCGCGCGCGAGGAGGGCATGCTCGAACTGCGCGAGGACGGCCTGGCCAAGGTGCGCAGCGGCGTCACCAGCCTCGAGGAGGTTCTGCGTGTCACCGCGTGATTCAAGGATTCGGGCGGAGGAGACGATCTAGGGCTCATGGACTTCGACTTCTCAGAGGTTCTGCGCCGCATGGTCGAGGCGAAAGCCTCCGACGTGCACCTGACCGCCGGCTTCCCGCCCGCGATCCGCGACAAGGGCAAGATCATGGCGATGGAGGGCTTCCCGGTGCTCTCCGGGCAGGAGACCCGCGAGGTCGTCTTCAGCATCCTCAACGAGGACCAGCGCAAGCGCTTCGAGAACGAGAAGCAGCTCGACTTCGCCTATGCGATCCCCGGCGTCGCCCGCTTCCGCGTCAACTGCTTCTTCCAGCGCGGCGCGGTCTCCGCCGCCTTCCGTCTCGTCCCGCAGGACATTCCCTCGCTCGAGTCGCTCGAGGTGCCGCAGGTGCTGCGCGAGCTCTCCCGCAAACCGCGTGGCTTCGTCCTCGTCACCGGCCCGACCGGCTCGGGCAAGAGCACGACGCTGGCGGCGATGATCGACGTGATCAACTGCGAACGGCAGGACCATATCCTGACGATCGAGGACCCGATCGAGTTCCTGCACCAGCACAAACGCTCGATCGTCAACCAGCGCGAGGTCGGCGCCGATGCGGAGGACTTCGCCCTCGGCCTGCGCGCCGCCCTGCGAGAGGACCCCGACGTCATCCTCGTCGGCGAGATGCGCGACCTGGAGACGATCTCGACCGCGCTGACCGCGGCCGAGACCGGCCACCTCGTCTTCGCCACCCTGCACACGCAGTCGACGGCGCAGACGGTCGACCGGATTATCGACGTCTTCCCGCCCCAGCAGCAGGGCCAGGTGCGCACCCAGCTCTCGATCGCGCTGCAGGGGATCGTCACCCAGCAGCTGCTGCCGACGGCGGACGGCACGGCGCGCACCGTTGCCTGCGAGGTGCTGGTGCCGACGCCGGCGATCCGCAACCTGATCCGCGAGGGCAAGACGCATCAGATCTACGCCGCCGTGCAGACCTCGGGCGCGATCGGGATGCAGACGATGGACGCCGACCTGGCGCGCCTGGTGCGCAGCGGCAAGATCACCCGCGCGCTGGCCGAACAGCGCGCCTCGGTGCCGGAGGAGCTGAAGCGGCTGCTCGGCGACGCCCAGGCGGTGGCGGCCCCCGCAGCGGCGGTCGTCGCCCCCAACGGCGCCCCCGCGCCCCCGCTCGCCGCGGCGGCCCCCGCCGGCCCACCCGACTACACGCAGGGGGCGTAGCCGGTGGCCGGGGCGACCACCTTCACCTTCCGCGCGCTCGACGTCGCCGGCGCTTCCTCGGCGGGCGAGGTCGAGGCCGAGTCCAAGGCGCAGGTCGGCGAGCTGCTGCGCCAGCGCGGCCTGATCGTCGTCGACGTCAGCGAGAAGAAATCGCCGGCCAACATCGAGGACTTCTTCAAGCGCTGGCAGGGCGTCGACATGCGCGAGCTGGCCGTCTTCTCGCGCCAGTTCGCCACCCTGGTCGCCTCGGGGATGCCGATGCTGCGCACCCTGCACACGCTCGAGGAGCAGACGCAGGACGACGCGATCCGCGAGGCGGTGGCGGGGGTCCGCGCCGACGTCGAAGCGGGCAGCACGCTCGAGCAGGCGATGGCGCGCCACCCGAAGGTCTTCGACAAACTCTTCCGCGCCATGGTCCGCGCCGGCGAGCAGTCGGGTCGCCTCGAGGAGTCGCTCGACCGCGTCGCCTTCCAGGTCGAGAAGGCCGACGCGCTCAGGCGTCAGGTCAAATCGGCGATGATGTACCCGGCGCTGGTCTTCGGCTTCGCGGTCGTCGTCCTGATCGCGATCGTGATGTTCGTGATCCCGGTCTTCGCCAACATCTTCGCCGAACTCGCCAAAGAACACCCGGAAGAAGAAAGCGGCCTGCCGGCGCCGACGGCGCTCTGCGTCGGCGTCTCCAACCTGCTGACCCAGCAGTGGTTCCTGGTCATCCCGGCGGTCGCGATCTCCTTCTTCCTCTTCTTCAAATGGAAGAAGACGGAGAAAGGCAGGGACACCTGGCAGCGCTTCACCCTGCGCCTGCCGTTCAAGATCGGCGACGTGATCCAGAAGGTGGCGCTGGCCCGCTGGTCGCGCACCTTCTCGGGCTCGGTCTCCTCCGGCGTGCCGATGCTGCAGTCGATCAAACTGACCGGCGAGACGGCCGGCAACATCGTCGTCGAGCAGTCGATGGAGGAGGTCTACGACTCGGTCAAGCGCGGCGGCTCGCTCGCCGGCCCGATCGAGCAGAACGCGATCTTCCCGCCGATGGTCGGCCACATGGTCGCGGTCGGCGAGGAGACCGGCCAGCTCGAGCACATGCTGAGCAAGATCGCCGACTTCTACGAGGCCGAGGTCGACGCCAAGGTCAAGGCCCTCACCGCGATGATCGAGCCGATCATGATCATGTTCGTCGGCGGCATGGTCGGCTTCATCGTGATCTCGATGTACCTGCCGCTGTTCAGCATCTACGAAAAGATCCGCTGAGCGGGTTCTCTGTCCTCGGGTGGGAAGGATCCAACCCTTGTAGTTTTGCAAGGCAATAATTTGTAGCGTATATGGGCGATTATTTGTAGCGTTGACTCTTCTGTGCTGGTAGCGTAGGCCAATGGCAACGATCCCCTACCGGCGGCGCGTGCTCGATGCGGAGCTCGATGAGCTCAGCGCGGACCTTGCGGCGATCTCGCTCGAAGGCGCCAAGGCGGTCGGCAAGACCGCGACGGCCACGCAGCGAGCTCAGACCGTCTACGCCCTCGACGACCCCGATCAGCGAGCCGTGGCCGAGGCCGATCTCGATCGCCTCATCGCCTCGCCGCCGCCGGTCCTCTTCGACGAGTGGCAGTACCTTCCCCCGGTCTGGGACAAGGTGCGCCGTGCCGTAGACGCAGGAGCCTCCCCCGGTCGGTTTCTCCTGGCGGGTTCCGCCTCGCCCGAGAACCTCGGGACCCACTCCGGCGCAGGCCGGATCGTCAGCTTGCGCATGAGGCCGTTGTCCCTGGCGGAGCGCATCGAGGTTGCGCCAACCGTGAGCTTGACGAGCCTGCTCGGCGGCGAGCGAGAACCGGTAGAGGGGGCGAGCGATCTAAAGCTTGAGGACTACACGGACGAGATTCTGCGCTCGGGCTTCCCTGGTTTCCGCGATCTCGGGGAGCGGGCCCTGCATGCTCAGCTCAACAGCTACATCAACCGGATCGTCGATCGTGACTTCCCGGAGCTTCGCCCGGTTCGAAACCCAGCGGCTCTGCGTCGCTGGATGACCGCCTACGCGGCCGCGACCGCCACCACGACCACCTTCGAGAAGATCCGCGACGCCTCCGGCAGCGGTCGGGAGACGACACCGGCTCGGAGCACCGTGATCCCCTACCGGGATGTCCTCGAGCGGCTGTTCGTCCTAGACCCCGTTCCAGGGTGGAAGCCCACCCTCAACCGCCTCTCGGAACTCACCCTGCCGCCCAAGCATCACCTCGCGGACCCAGCTCTTGCCGCCACTCTGCTTGGGGCTACGGCCGGTGCATTGCTCCAGGGCCGGCCGCTTGGGCCGAGCATCCCTCGCGACGGGACGCTGCTTGGAGCGCTGTTCGAGTCGTTGGTCACCTTGTCCGTTCGCGTTTACGCGCAGCCCGCCGAGGCGAGCGTCGCGCACCTGCGAACCGTCAACGGGGATCGCGAGGTCGATCTGATCGTCGAGCGGGGAGACGGACGGGTCGTTGCGATCGAGGTCAAGCTTGCCTCTGCCCCGAGCGATGGCTCCATCAGGCATCTCAAGTGGCTCGAGGACCGCATGGGTTCGGACCTTTTGGACGCGATCGTCGTTACGACCGGCGCCGAGGCGTACCGTCGCAAGGATGGAATCGCGGTGATCCCCGCCGCGCTGCTGGGTCCCTGACCGCCTGCGGGCACCAACAAGATTGAACGGTGGCGGAGGATGCGTTTAGACGAACGGCCTAGCGCTGCCAGTGAGCGCGGCTGAGATTTCCCGGCAGGGACCCGAATTTTGGGGAGAAGAAGTCCTAGTTTCAGGGATCAAGTTGGGACCTGCGGTGCCGATGAACGGCCCGTGATGAATCTGCCAGTGCCTCGGTGCCAAAGGCAAACCCGTCGCGAGGCGGGGGCGCAAAGCCGACAGGGCTCCCCTCGGGGAGCCGGCTGGGCTTCCACCGGGGTCGACAGACACCACGTGGCTGAGATGCGACGGGGCTCTGGCGCAAATGAGATGACCATAGGAGGTCACTGATGTTTGTCCAGAATCTCCGGGCCAAGGTTGGCGCCCGGCTCAACGGCGACAGCGAGGCCGGCTTCACGCTGATCGAGCTCCTCGTCGTCATGCTCATCCTCGGCATCCTGGCCGCGATCGCGCTGCCCGCCTTCTTCAACCAGAAGGAAAAGGCCGGCGACGCAAAGGCCAAGGAGACCCTCCACTCGATGCAGGTCGCGATGGAGACGTGCGGTACAGACAACAACGGCGTCTACAGCGAAACCGCCTGCCTCCAGGCAAACCTGAACAAAATCGAGCCGACGATCCCGGCGACGAACCCAGAAGGTGCAGCCCAGGTGCTTACCGTGACGCCGGCAAAAAACAGCTACACGCTTACGGTCAAAAATACCTTGAGTGGAAATGAATTCTCGATCATCAACACCGCAGGCGCAATGACCTACCCGTGCAGCACCGGCGGCAAAGGTGGTTGTCCGACGGAAGGCGAATGGAACAAGTAGCTCCAGTCGCATCGCCTTGGCCTAGCCAAGCGTGAAGTTCGAGGGGCGGGCCGGTCGGCCCGCCCCTCGCGCTTTCGGCCAGGCACACGGCACAAGGGCTAAACGAATGGCCGATCCGAGCCGATACCAGCCGACGATGGCTCTCAAGTCGACAGGCGCCCTGGCCGCGGCGCTCCTCGCCCTGGCGAGCTGGGCGGCGCCGGCCGGCGCCCTGCCCGTCACCTACGACGGCATCGCCGCCGACGGCCACGTCGCGATCTTCAGCACTGCCGAACAGATGGTGCCGGGCGACACCGACCACGAAGTCGACGTCTACGCGCGGGCCTACGACGCGGGCGTCGGCGAATACGTGACCAGGGAGGTCTCGATTGGGCCGCTGGGCGGCAACGACGCCTACCCGGCCCAGTACGACGGCATCTCCGCCGACGGGACCAAGGTCTTCTTCTCGACCAAGGAGCCGCTGGTCGCCGCCGACGGCGACAAAAGGGAAGACGTCTACATGCGCAACCTGGCCACCAACACGACGACGCTCGTCTCGCAGGGCGACGGCTCCTGCGCCGGCGAAGGCTGCGGCAACGGGCCGGCAGACGCCGGCTTCGTCCCGGACGGCGTCGTGCCGTCCGGCAACAGGGTCTTCTTCGCGACGACCGAAAGGCTGAGCAGCGAAGACGGCGACGAAGCGCTCGACATCTACATGCGCGACCTCGGAACCGGTGAAACGGTGCTCGTCTCGGCGGGCGATAGCTCCTGCGCCGGGGAAGGCTGCGGCAACGGCGCCGAAAACGTCGTCTTCAGGCAGGCCTCCGAAGACGGGGAAAAGGTCTTCTTCACCAGCAGGGAAGGGCTCGTGGCCGGCGACGAAGACGGGCGCGTCGACATCTACGAGCGCGATCTCGAAACGGAAGAAACGGCGCTCGTCTCGGTGCCGGGCACCTGCCCGGCGACCCTGCCCGAAGGCCAGAGCTGCGACCCGACCTTCGGCGGTGCCACCAGCGACGGCTCGCACGTCTTCTTCGAGAGCAACGAACGGATCTCCGAAGAAGACACCGACAACTCCCAGGACGTCTACGACTGGTCGGGCGCGGGGGCGGCGGCACTGGCCTCGACCGGGCCCAGCGGCGGCAACGGCAGCTTCAACGCGACCTACGCCGGCAACGCGAGCGAAACCGGGGCCGTCTACTTCGAGACCAGCGAAGCGCTCGTCCCGAGCGAAGACAGCGACGAAAAAAAGGACGTCTACGTGCGCGCCGGCGGCGAAACGAAGCTGGTCTCGACCGGGCCGGAAAGCGGCGAACCGCAGCCCGCCTCGTTCCAGTGGGCCTCGCCCGACGGCTCGGTGGCGATCTTCAGCACGGCCGAGGCGCTGGTGCCCGAAGACACCGACACGGTGACGGACGTCTACGGGCGCGGCGGCGGCGAAACCGCCCTGATCTCGACCGGACCGCTGGACGCGGGCGGAGCGAACTCCGCCTCATTCGCCCAGGCCTCTCCGGACGGCTCTCACATCTTCTTCGTCACCGCCGAACCCCTGGTCGAAGCCGACGAAGACGAAAGCGCCGACATCTACCTCCGCGCCGGCGGCGAAACGACGCTGGTCTCGACCGGGCCGATCGGCGGCAACGGCGCTTACTCCGCCGGTCTGCACGGCGTCTCCAGCGATGGCTCGAAGGCGTTCTTCACGACCAAAGAGCGCCTCACGGTCGACGACGACTTCGCCGGCGAAGAAGACATCTACTCCCGCGCGGCCGGGACGACCCTGCTGGTCTCGGTCAAGAACTCCGGCGAACTGGCCCTGGGCCCGCCGGCGCCGTTCCTCGAAGGAACCAGCCCCGCCAGCCCCGGCGAATCGACCGAACCGCGAATCCTCGGTCAGGCCGAACCCGGCTCGACGATCAAGGTCTACGCCAACTCGAGCTGCTCCGGCGAAGCTGTTCCGCCAGGCGGCACCGCCGAAGAGCTGTCCGAAGCCGGGATCCCGGTCACGGTCGAAGCGGAAACGAAAACGACCTTCTACGCGACCGCCGAGCTGGAAGGGGTCGTCTCGGCCTGCTCCAACGGCGTCTCCTACGTCCAGGAAATCGCGCCGCCGGAAGAAGAAGAAAAAGAAGAAATCAAAGAAAAAGAAGAAGGCAAAGAAGGCGGCGGGGGAGAAAAAGAAGAAAGCTCCGGCGGCAAAGAAGAACCCTCCGGCAGTGAAGAAACGCTGGAAGAACTGGAAAGGATCGGCGGGGGCGAAGAACCGCTCGGCCCGGTGCTGCTGCCGCCCGAGACGAAGATCACCTTCGGGCCGGCGTCGAAGACGAGGAAGCACAAGGTCGTCTTCCGCTTCGCCGACGCCACCGGCCAGCTCGGCACGAAGTTCTTCTGCAAGCTCGACCGCCGCAGCTGGGGCCGCTGCCGCTCGCCGAAGCGGCTGAAGAAGCTTCGCTTCGGGCCGCACGTCTTTGCCGTCAAGGCGAGGAACTCGCTCGGCGCCTGGAGCGCACGACCGGTCAAGCGCAAGTTCAAGGTGGTGCGATGAGGCGCCTGCGGGGAGAAGCCGGCTTCACCCTGATCGAGCTGCTCGTCTCGATGACGATGGGCGTCGTCGTCCTCGGCGCCGTCGGCTCGCTCGTCGTCAGCGCGATGAAGGACCAGCCGCGGATCACCGAACGGGCGCAGGACATCAGCACCGCGCGCTGGGTCCTGGAGCGACTCACCCGCGAGATCCGCAACGGGAAAAGGGTCGACAATGCCACCCCCTCCTCGGTCTCCTTCGAAACCTACGTCCGCCACGCCACCTGCGGCGGCACCACCGTTCTGGCGAGCAGTGAGCCCTCCATCGCCTGCGAGGTGACCTATACCTGCACGACCACCGAGTGCACCCGCATCGAGGCGGCCCCCGAAGTCGAGACGGGCACGGCGACGACGATCTTCGAAGGCATCGACAGCAGCGAAGTCTTCAGCTATGTGCCCAAAGAAAACCCGACCTTCATCAAGATCACCCTGCAGCTGCCAAACCCGGCCGGCGACGCTCCGCTCACCGTCTCCGACGGCGCCAGCCTGCGCAACGCGACCCTGGCCAACTGATGCCTCGCACGGACCACAGAGAGTCGGGGTTCACGATCATCGAGGTCCTGGTCGCGATCGTCATCCTCGTCATGGGGGCCCTGGCGACCTTCAGCCTGCTCAGCGCGGCCAACCGCAACACCGACCGGGCCAAGGCCTCCCAGGTCGCTCAGGACCTCGCCCAGCAGGAACTCGAGGCCCTGCACAGCCTGAGCAACGAAGAACTGGCGCTGACCGCGACGCCGCCCCCCTCGAGCGACCCGCTCGATCCCGGCTATCGCGTCTCCGGCGACAGGTTTGCCGTCGAACGGGAACCGCTCGGCTCCTACGACAAGCTCGTCGTCGAAGGCGGCGAAATCGAAGGCGAACCGGAAAAGACGATCAAAGGCGGGGTCGTGAAACCCTCGGAAAGCTTCAAAACCGGCGACGTCAGCGGCACGGTCTACCGCTACGTCGTCTGGCGCAACGACGAAGCGTGCGGCGAAGCCTGCCCGACCGCGCAGGACTACAAGCAGATAATCGTCGCGGTCAAGCTCAACACGCCCGCCACTCAGACGGGGGAGAGGGGCTACGTCGAAGCCCAGTCGGACTTCGTCGACCCGGCCCACAGCTCCGAAAAAGACCCCGCTCCCAACGGGGAAGGCAAACTCGTCACCGCGCAGCAGTTCTTCCTCACCGACACGCCCTGCTCGGCGAGCGGCACGACGACGCGGCAGCAAATCACCGAAGACCACCTGCTGCACAACACGCTCGGCACCTGCGCCAGCGGCCCGCAGACGGAATCCACGCCGGGCGCACCAGACGCGCTGCTGCTCGGCGGCCCCCCCGACCCGGCGCCGGAAGACCCGGAAAACCCGCCGCTCTACGACTACTCGAACGACAGCTACCTGGAGCCGACGCCCGACACCGACAAGGGCGTGCAGATCCTCCGCGACGACACCGCCGGCTGCCACTACGTGCCGACCGGGACCACGCACCCCGAGGCGCAGGTGCACCGCTGGGTCACCGATCCGATGGCCGCCGAATTCAAGATGACCGGCAGGGTGACGATCGAGTTCTACACGCGGACGCTAAACGACGCCCTCTACACCGGCAAGCTCTGCGTCTACCTGTTCAAGCGCGAAGAAACCGGCTCGCCGCCGGCAGCGACCGACACGATGCTGACCAACAAAAAAGGCGGCACCGCCTACTGGACGTATTCGCCGGAAGGAAATGAATACTGGCCGCGGTATTCCTGGACCAAGGTGCGCCTGACGATGTACTTCAACGAAGCCCCCTACAAAATTCCGGCCGAAGATCGGCTCGGGGTGGCGCTGAGCGTCGAACGCAACGGGACCCAGGCGGAAGCGATCCCGATCATGTACGACAATCCCGCCGACCCGACTCGGATCGAGGTCGACACCAGCACCCCGCTCGCAGGGGAATAGCGGTGGGCGCCGCGATCGCGATCGCCTTCCTCGGAGGGCTGATAGGGGGGAGCTTCGTGACGGTGGTCGGGCACCGGGTGCCGCGCGGCGAGTCGATCGTCGGCCCGCGCTCGCGCTGCACGACGTGCGGCGCCCAGATCGCCGCCTACGACAACGTGCCGGTGGTCTCCTGGCTGGTCCTGCGCGGTCGGGCCCGCTGCTGCGGGGAGCGGATCTCGGTTCGCTACCCGCTGACCGAGCTGGGGCTCGGCGCGCTCTACGCGGCGACCGTCGCCGTGCTCTGGGGCGACGGCGGCGCCGAGATCGCCCTCGGCCTCGTCTTCGTCACGATGCTGGTCGCGGTCACCCTCACCGATCTCGAGCGGCGGATCATCCCCAACCGGATATTGCTCGTCGCGGCGGTGCTCGGCGCCGCCCTCGCCGCCCTCGCCGACCCCGGCAGCTTGCCCGAGCGGGCGGTTGCCGCCGCGGCGGCGGGCGGTCTCCTCTTCCTCGCCGCCCTCGCCTACCCGCGCGGGATGGGCCTCGGCGACGTCAAGCTGGCGGCGACGATGGGGATCTTCCTCGGCCGCGACGTCGCCCCGGCGATCCTCGTCGCCCTGCTTGCCGGCTCGCTCGTCGGCCTGGCGATGATCGCCCGCGAAGGCGCCGCGGCCCGCAAGCGGGCGATTCCCTTCGGGCCGTTCCTCGCCCTCGGCGGCGTCGCCGGCCTGCTTGCCGGCAACCAGCTGGTCGATTGGTACCTGAGCACCTTCTAGCGCTCAGACAACCGTCCAGATTCTCCTAGAAATAAGTAGTTGCAAGGCGAAAGGTCCGGCGCCTTTCTGTCGATTGGGAGAGGGCGGGTTGGCCCCGATCGCCCGCTCCCCCGAATGCAACTGACCAGGAAGAAGAAGCTCACGGACGTCGTCGGCCTCGACATCGAGGCGGGCAGCGTCGCCGCGGCCGAGGTTAAGCAGAACGGCGGCGCGCCGGTCGCCGCCGCTGCCGTCGAGCCGCTTCCGCCGGGCGTCTTTCACGAGGGCGAGGTGGTCGACCCGGACCGCCTTGCCGAGGCCCTGAAGGAGCTCTTCGGCAAGAACAAGCTCGGCAAGGACGTGCGGCTCGGGATCGGCAACCAGCGAGTAATCGTCCGCACCCTGCGCTTGCCGGCGATCGAGGACCCGAAGGAGATGGAGGCCGCGGTTCGCTTCCAGGCCCAGGAGCAGATCCCGATGCCGCTCGACCAGGCCGTGCTCGAGCACCAGGTCGTCGGCGGCGTGCAGGCCGAGGAGGGCGCCCAGCCTCAGCTCGACGTCGTCGTCGTCGCCGCCCGCCGGGACATGATCCGCTCCTTCCTCGAGCCGATCCGGCACGCCGGCCTACAGCCGGTCGGCGTCGACCTCGCCGCCTTCGGCATGATCCGCGCCCTCGCCGGGGCCGAGAACGGCGACCCGCAGGCCGACGCGGTCCTCTACTGCAACGTCGGCGACGCGATCAACCTCGCCGTCGCCCGCCGCAGGGGGTGCCTCTTCACGCGCGTCTCCAGCGTCGGCCTCGAGGGGATCGTCACCCGCCTCGGCGCCGAGGCCCAGCTCAGCGCCGAGCACGCGGTCCAGTGGCTGCGCCACGTCGGCCTCGAGCCCGCGGTCGAGCAGGTCGAGGGCGACCCGACCCTCGTCGCCACGGTGCGCCGGGTGCTGGAAGAGGGAGTCGGCGGCCTCGCCGACGAGCTGCGTCTCTCGCTCGACTACTACGGCGCCCAGGAGAGCGCCGTGCCGGTCGGCCACGTCGTCCTCACCGGTCCCGGCAGCGCGATCCCCGGCTTGCCGGCGCGGATCGAAGCGCTGCTCGGCCTGGCCGTGGCGGCTCCGCGTCCCCCGGCCCTGGCCGAGTTCGACGAGGGGATGGCCGCCCGCCTCACGCTTCCCTACGGCATCGCCCTGGAGAGCTGAGCGATGCGGCCCGTCAACCTGATTCCGATCGAGGACCGCCACGGCGAGACCGCGCCACTGCGTACCGGCCCCGTCGCCTACATCGTGCTCGGCGCACTGGTTCTCGCCCTCGCAGGCGTGACGATGCTCGTCCTCACCAACAACAAGGTCGCCGACCGCAAAGCCGAGCTGGCCAAGGTCGAACAGGAAGACGCCGCCGCCAAGGCGCGCGCCGAAAGCCTCGCCTCTTACACGCAGTTCGCGGCCCTGCACGAAGCGCGCGTGCAGACGATCGCCGGCCTCGCCGACAGCCGCTTCGACTGGGAACGGGTGATGCGCGAACTGGCCCTGATCCTGCCCCACGACGTCTGGCTGACCAGCCTCGACGCCTCCGCCTCCGCGAGTGCGGGAGGCGCCACCGGCAGCGGAGGCGGTGGTGACCTCAGCGGCTCGATCGCCGGACCCTCGCTGAGCATCGTCGGCTGCGCGGCCGGACAGGACGCGGTAGCCGGCTTCGTCACCGCGCTCAAGGACATCGACGGCGTCACGCGCGTCGGCGTCGAATCGTCCGAACTCGCCGGCAAGGAAGAAGGCGCCGGCAGCACGTCCGGATCGGACGCCGGCGGCGGCTCGTCCGACTGTCGCACCCGCAGCTTCATCGCCCAGTTCAAGCTCGTCGTCGCCTTCGACGCGGCGCCGATCCCGGCCGGCGAATCCGAAGAAGCCGCGCCCGTGACGCCGGCCGAAAAATCGGAAGCATCCGCCGCGGAAGTCTCGGGCGAAAAAGAAGAAAAGGAATCGAAAGGCGGCGGCTGAGATGAAATCGGCGAACAACAGGCTGATCGTCGCCGTGGTCGCAGTCGCGGTCCTGGCCGGTGCCTTCTGGGTGCTGCTGCTCAGCCCGAAGCGCCAGGAAGCGAGCGAACTCTCGGACCAGGTGAGCCAGGCGCGGCAGTCGCTGGCGCAGCACCGTTCGGAAGTGGCGATCGCAGTGCAGGCGCGGCGCGAATTCCCCGTCGCCTACCAGGAGCTGGTCGTGCTCGGCAAGGCGGTGCCGGGGAGCGACGAAACGCCCTCGCTGCTGGTGCAGGTCAACCGCATCGCCAACCGCTCCAAGGTGCGCTTCCAGACGATCAAGCTGAGCAGCTCGGGCGGCGGTGAAGCGCCTCCGCCCACTGCCGCGTCGGAAGCGGGCGTCGCCCCGGCCCCCCCGACCGAGGTCGCCGCCGCGACGATGCCGCTGGGCGCGACGATCGGTCCCGCCGGCCTCGGAGTTCTGCCCTACGAACTCACTTTCACCGGCAGCTTCTTCCACGTCGCTGACTTCATCCACGGGCTCGACTCGCTGGTGAAGACCGAAAACGCCAAGGTCGACGTCTACGGCCGCCTGATCACGATCAACGGTTTCTCCCTGGCGCCGGCCTCCGAAGGCGGCTTCCCCAACCTGGAAGCGACGTTCTCGATCACCACCTACCTGACTCCGCCGAGCGAAGAAGGCGTGACGGGGGAAGCGACGCCCGCAGGGCCCGCCCCGGCCACGGCGACGCCGGCCTCGACCACGACGGGAGGCACGCCATGAAGCGCCTGAAGGGACCCGAGCTGAAACTGTCGGCGCTGAAGGCGCCGCCCGTCCTCAGCGACCTCTACTGGGACCTGCGGGACCGGCGGCTGCTGCCCCTGGTGGCGCTGGTCGTCGTCGCGATCGCCGCCGTCCCGTTCCTGCTCGGCGGCAAGTCCGAACCGCGGGTCACGCCGGCCGGAGTGGCGGGCGGCGCCCCGGTTGCGGGCGGTGGCGGCTCGGGCGGCGCCAGGCTCGTCGCCGTCGAGGCGAAGCCGGGCCTGCGCAACTACAAGAAGCGGCTCGCGCATCGCAGCCCAACCGATCCATTCAAGCCGCGCTACACGGGGCCGCAACTGGCGGGCACCCAGCTGGGCGGAGGCGAAACGACGACGGCGACGACGAAGACCTCGAGCTCGACGCCCGCGGGCCATTCCGAAACGACGACGACCACGACCACCACCGAATCGGGCGGCGCCACGCCGCACGGGGAACTGCACTACTTCTCGATCGCGGCCGACATCAAGATCGTCCGCAGCGAAACCAAGGCCGACGGCAAGGTCGTCCACGGCAAGCCGATCGTCCAGCACCGCGTCATCCCGCCCGCTTCGGTGCCAAACGACAAAGAGGCCCCGGTCGTCTACCTGGGCGTGGCCAAGAACCACAAGCCGCTGCTGCTCGTCTCCGACGCGGTCAAGGGGATCTTCGGCGAAGGCATCTGCCTTTCGGGGACGACTGTCTGCCAGCTGATCGAGGTCGAGACCGGCATGCCGGAGACCTTCGTCTACGGCGAAGCCGGCAAGGTCCGCTTCAAGATCACCGTCCTCAAGACGAAGCTGATCGACACCGGCAAATACTGAAAAGCCGGTTGGCAGCCCAAAACTTCAGTAAGTGAAGCGATATCGCTACACTCGCTGAAGCGGGGTAATCGAAGCAACCGCCCCGCCTCAGCCATGAGCGCCGCTTCAAACGCCAGCTGTCCCGTGTGCCGCACCGCCGAAGTCGTCTGCGGCAAGTGGACGCTCCTCATCATCCGCGACCTCGCCGAGGGCTCGAGCCGCTTCTGCGAGCTCGAGCGCTCGCTGGAGGGGATCAGCCCGCGCACCCTCTCGCTCCGCCTGCGGGCGCTGGAAGAGGAGGGCATCGTCGAGCGCCACACCTTCCCCGAGGTCCCGCCCCGGGTCGAGTACGCGCTGACCAAGAAGGGCGAAGCCCTCGTCCCCCTGGTCGAGGACATGCGCGCCTACGGCCGCCGCTGGCTCGGCGACGAGACCGCCGCCCCCTCCGAACCCATCCCCGCCTGACCCGGACTAACCCCGCCGGACGTGCCGGTCGTGCGGTGCCTTTTTGGGCACCTCTGGGACGGCACGTCCTGCAAGCGGGCGTGCAGGCGCAGGAGCGCCAGGCACGGGCGGGAAGCGTGGGGCGTGCGTGACCGGCTGCTCAACGACTCGCTGACCCGGCTTGCCTCCGAGGCGGCGATCCGGCTCAGCGCGCTGGTCGCGGGCGGGGACCAGATTCCCTTCGACGTCGACGCCGAGAGCGGCGACGATTCGCTCTTCTACAGCTACCGGCCACTGACCGTGCGCTACGTCCGCGAGCACGATCGCGAGCTGCGCGGGCTCGAGTCCTTCGCGCCGGCGCGCGACGCGGTCGCCGCCGCCGGCCTCGCCCCCGCCTACCTGGAGGCGCGCGGCGAGCCCGTGCCGGGCGACCCGGGCGAGCGCGCGGCGCAGATGCTTGTCGTTTTCCTCGCTTCGCTATGGGAGGGATGCACGGAGCTCTCGCTCGACCACGAGCGGTTGCAACATGCGCTGGCGGTGCTCGAGGCCGAGACCCGCGGCGCCGAGGAGGCCGACGTGCTGCTGGCGCCGCTCGTCGGCCTGCGCATGTCGTTGCCCCGCCTGCAGCTGCCGCACGGCGTGCAGATCGTCCGCGCCGACGCGATCGAGGAGGCGCCGGTCGAGGCGATGCGCAGCGAGGGCATGGGCCGCGCTGCCTGGCAGCCGCAGTTCCTGGCGCTCGCCGAGCAGGGCGAGGGACCCGAGAGCGTCGCGGCGGCGATGCGCCAGCTACGCGACCTGATCAGCATCATGCATCTCTTCAAGGCGGGCAGCATCGGCCTCGGCCCCTACGCCTTCGCGCCCACCGGCGAGGGCCGCTGGGCGCGGCTCACCACCGGCGCGGCGGCGACCCGCCCCGGCAGCTACGACCTCGACGAGGCCGAGGCGCTGCAGCTCGCCGAGCTGGCGAGCGCGCTGGAGGCCCGTCCCGACCCCGCCGGCGCCCTGGCCTGGGGCGTCGCCCGCTTCGAGATGGGCTGCGGTCGCGACTCGGCCCTGGAGGGGCTGAGCGACCACCTGCTGGCGCTGCGCGCGGTGCTCGACGGGCACGGCCCGGTCGGCGCCTCGCTGCCGATGCGCGCCGCGGCCCTGCTGGCGAGCGAGGAGCTCGACCGGATCGAGGCCCGCGAGCGGATCGAGCAGGCGCTGGAGCTGGAGCGCGCGCTGATGAGCGGCACTCAGTCGCTGCCCGGGCTGTCCGTCGCCGCCTGGCTGGAGGACGGCGTGCGCCGCATCCTGCGCGACGCCGCGCTCGGCGAGCTCGGCGGCGACCTCGGCACCGCGGCCGACGAGAGCCTGATCGCCGCCGGCCTCGAGTCGGGCGACATCGAGATCGCCGTCTCGGCCGAGCCCGCAGACGACTTCGCCCCGCCCCAGCCCGCACCGGAACCAGTGGTCGAACAACCGGCTTACGAATCAGAGGAGGACCAGATGGAGCAGGAGACCCGCGTCCTCGAGCCGATCCCGGCCGAGGGCGAGATCCGCATCACCGCCAGAGACTGGCTCGACGAGGTCGAGGCGCCCGAGAGCACCCTTGACTTCCCCGCGATCGAGGGCGACGTCCGCGCCCGCGAGCGCATCGACACGCCCCGCGTCCGCCACCTCTTCCCGGTCCCCGAGGACGCGGACTGGGAGGTTCGCGAGCTCGAGTACGACCACTACCGCCACGCGGGCTGAGTACCGAAACAACACTCGGGAGTGAAAGTCTGTTAGGGTGCCCGCGTCCAATGCGCGGGGGGCTCTCAGCTATCGGTACCTGCTTCGTGGCGCTGGCGCTACTGGCTGCGCCGGCGAGTGCTACCCCGTCTGCGAGTGAACATCCACGGCCGAGCACAAACGTCGCGGGTGTGACCCGATTGTGCGGCCCGGCCGAAGATTACCGCTGCACGGGTGCTGGCTATGCCGGCCAGAACGATGGCTGGCCTGGTGTGCTGTACGGACGCGGTCACGCGAGCTCAAATAGGTATGGGCTCCACAATTGCACTCTCTACGCGGCTTATCGACTGTGGAAAAATGGCGTATCTAACCCCGGCTGGTGGGGTAACGCGAATGAATGGGATTCCAAGGCCGCAAGCATCACGAACCAGGCTCCCGCTGTGGGGTCGATTGCCCAGTGGAACGGAGGAAAGGCGGGTCACGTCGCCTATGTGGAGGCAGTCACCTCCCTGTATATCGAGATCACTGACGATAACTTCAAGTTCGAATCATTCCCGGGCAATTACACTGATCGCTGGCGAATCGCGCGCAACTCGGCAGCAATGCCCGACAACTTCATCCATTTCAAGGACGTTGGGGCCAAGTGGTACGAGCGCAACTACAACTCGTCAGGACCCAGCGCATCGTCCTTCGTGTACGGACGCCCTGGGGATTGGCCGCTGGTCGGCAACTGGGATGGCGTCGGGGGCGATACCGTCGGCGTCTTCCGTGGCGGGACTTGGTACCTGCGCAACTCGAACTCAGGCGGGAATGCCAAAATCAAGTTCAGCTACGGCCGCTCGACCGATATCCCGATCGTCGGCAACTGGGATGGCGTCGGGGGCGATACCATCGGCGTCTTCCGCAAAGGCACCTGGTACCTGCGCAACTACAACTCGAGCGGTCCGAGCTTCACCTCTTTCAGCTACGGCCGCTCGACCGACATTCCAGTCGTTGGGGACTGGAATGGGGACGGCAAGGACACCATCGGCGTCTTTCGTAATGGTACCTGGTACCTGCGTAACTCGAACTCCAGTGGCCCGGCTAATATCACGTTCAGCTACGGCCGCTCGACCGACATCCCAATCGTCGGCGATTGGGACGGTCACGTTGGCGACACCGTCGGTGTCTTCCGCAGTGGAAAATGGTACGAGCGCAACTACAACTCGTCGGGACCTAGCAGCGCTTCATTCCGTTACGGCCGTTCCACCGACTGGCCGATCGTCGGCGATTGGGACGGTCACATCGGCGATACGGTCGGCGTCTTTCGCTAGGCGCGGCCGGCGGCGATCGCCTCGCGCTGCTCGGCGCTGGCGAAGAGGTAGCGGTTGATCTCGGCCAGGCCGGCGAGGTCGTGCACATCCTCGTCCAGGTAGGGGACGCGGATCACGCCCTGGGCGCGCAGCTCGGTCGCCAGGCGCGCGATGTTCCCCGCGTCGCGCTCGGCCAGCGCCTGGTAGTCGGCGAAGTTCTCGGCGACGCGCTGCGCCAGCTCGGCGTCGCCCAGCTTCTCGGCGAGCGCGGCTTCCAGGTCATCGCCGTCGCCGCGCAGCTTCTCCGCCGGGTAGTGGACCTTGTTGACGATCACGCCGCCGAAGGGCAATTTCGCCTCGACCAGCTTGCGGTGGAAGTAGACGGCCTCGTCGACCGGCTCGCCCTGCGGGCCGCAGACGACGAGGAAGCAGGTGCGCTCGTCCGCCAGCAGGCTGTTGACCCGCTTGGCGCGGGCCTGGAAGCCGTCGACCATGCCGCTGAAGGCGTTGAAGAACTCGGCCAGGTCGGCCAGCAGGTCGAAGCCGACGATCCGCTTGAAAACCGAGAGCGCGACCGAGGCACCGCGCCCGGCGACCTTGGCGGCGAGCCCGGTCGGGCGCATGAAGACGCGCAGCGAGCGCCCTTCGATGAACTGCATCAGGCGGCGCGGCGCGTCGAGGAAGTCGAGCGCGTTGCGGGTCGGCGGGGTGTCGAGCACGAGCAGGTCGAAGCGCCCCTCGGTGTGCAGCTCGAAGAGCTTCTCCATCGCCATGTACTCCTGCGAGCCGGCGAGGGCGCTGGAGATCTGCTGGTAGATGCGGTTGCCGAGGACGCGGTCGCGCGCCTCCTCGTCGGGCGCCTGGCGGGCGACCAGCTCGTCGAAGGTCGCCTTGGCGTCGAGCATCATCGCCCACAGCTCGCCCTTCATCTCGACGCCGTGACGCTCGAACAGCGCCGGGTCGACCCGTTTGGCCTCGTTGCCGAGCTGCTCGAGCCCGAGCGAGTCGGCGAGCCGCTTGGCGGGGTCGATCGTCAGCACGCAGACCTTCAGCCCGCGCGCCGCCATGCCGGTCGCGATCGCCGCCGAGGTCGTCGTCTTGCCGACGCCGCCCGAGCCGGCGCAGATGCAGATGTCCTTGTCCGCGAGGATCTCGCCGACGCTCGGCATCAGCCCAGCCTCCTCGCCAGCTGCTCGGCGCCGGCGACGCCCAGCTCGGGCTCGAAGAGGAAGGGCAGCGTCTTCACCGGCGCCTCGACCCGGCGCCGCAGGCGGGCGAGCTGGGCGCGCTGCGAGCGGGCCCGGTTGTGCTCGGAGAGGGCGGCGCGGGCGGCGGCGCGCACGGCGCCGTTCTCGCCCGCCGCCAGCCGCGCCAGCCGCTCGGCCTCCTCGTTCGAGAACCGCTCGGGGTAGAGGCCGTTCATGTAGACGCGGTCGACGGCGACGCCGACCTCCTCGCGCAGGTCGCGCTCGAGCGCCGCCGACTCGTTGACCGGCATCTCCTCGGGCAGGGAGACGATCGCGGCGCCGGTGTGCCTCTGGTCGGTGATCAGCCGGTCGAGCTCCTTCGCCTGCGAGTGGATCGGGCCGACGCGGGCGATCGCGGCGAAGGTGCGCGGCGTCTGCAGGAAGCCGATCCCGTGCCCGGTGGCGGGGGCGTCGACGATCACCAGGTCGTACTTGTGCCCCTTCTTCACCTTGCGGTCGAGCTGGGCCAGCTCCCAGATCTTGCCGATCGTGACCAGCTCCTTCAGTCCCGGCGTGGCGGCGGCGAGGTAGTTGAAGATGCGGCTGCGGAAGAGCATGTCGCGCATCGCCCGCACCTTCAGCTGCAGCAGCACGTACTCGCGCATCGACTCGTCGGGGTCGATCGAGATCGACCAGAGGTTCTCGGCGACCTCGACCTCGTGGAAGCCGATCTCGGTGTGCTCGAAGATGCGCGAGGCGTTCTCCTGCGCGGCGACCTCGCAGACGATCGTCCGCTTGCCTTCGGCGGCGGCGCGCAGGCCGAGCGCCACCGCGACCGTGGTCTTGCCCACGCCCCCCTTGCCGGTGACGAAGACCACGCGCTTGTCGAGAAAGTCGGTTACCGGGTGATTCCTAGCAATTTCAGACGGCAGCAGGAAAAGCGGAAGGCCATGCGAATACCCGCGCAATGGGATTCCTGAGCCGCAAGAGCAAGTTCACGTCGTCCGTCGAGGAGCAGCAGCATCCGATTGTCGAGGAGCTGGAGGAGATGGAGGCGGCGGTGCCCGAGACGCCTGAGACTTCCGAGGTATCGACCGCGGGTCCTGTCGCAGATGATGGGGGGGCACTGCGGGCGGGCCACGGTCCGTCCTCGACCCCCCCATCATCTACGCCACCCGCGGGCAAGACTGCGGTTAAGGACGCTCCGGCACCGGCGGACCGGATAGCTGAAGCTGAGGAGCCCGCACGTCTTAAAGCTCGCGATCTGATCGCTCCGTCACGGCACGAGGGGGAAGCTGAGACAGCGGATGCCGATCCCGACGTGCCGGTGAAGACGGCTGAGGTGATCGCGTTTGCGAATCAGAAGGGCGGGGTGGCGAAGACGACTACTACTTTGAACCTGGCGGTGGCCTTCGCCGAGTCGGGGCACCGGGTGCTGTGCATCGACCTCGACCCGCAGGGGAACCTGACGATGAGCCAGGGGATCGACCCCGACAAGGTCGAGAAGAGCCTCTACGACGTGCTCGTCCACGACATGCCGATCAGCGAGATCATCCAGCACCGCGAGATCGACATCGCCGTGTCCTCGATCGACCTCGCCGGCGCCGAGATCGCGATGAGCACCAAGATCGGCCGCGAGCGCTCGCTGGAGAAGGCGCTGAAGGAGGTCGCGGGCGACTACGACTTCGTCTGCATCGACACGCCGCCGAGCCTCGGGCTGCTGACGATCAACGCCCTGACCGCGGCCGACAAGGTGATCGTGCCCGTGCAGTGCGAGTACCTCTCGATGCGCGGCCTCGTCCAGCTGCAGAACACGCTGAAGATGATCCAGGAGAACCTCAACCCCGACGTGCGGATCGAGGGCATCCTGCCGACGATGCTCGACTCGCGCACCGTCCACGCCAAGGAGGCGGTCGAGATCCTCGAGGAGAACTTCGGCGACCTCGTCTTCAAATCGCGGATTCGCAAGGCGATCAAGTTCGCCGAGGCCCCGGTCAAGGGGTCGAGCGTGCTCAAGTACGATCCCCAGGGGAACGCCGCGAGCTACTACCGCGACCTGGCGAAGGAGGTTCTGGCGCATGAGTCGGCGTAACAAGCGAGCGAGCATGCGTGAGGGCCCGCTCTCAAACCTCTTCCGCTCGACTACGAAGGACGACGAAGGGGATCGGCCGGCGGGTCCTGTCGCGGGACAGGACTCCTCGTCCTCGCAAGCTGCGGGCGAGGAGCCCAGCCCCACGCCACCCGCCGGAGATGCCGTTGAGTCTGCTCCCGAGAGGCTCAAAAGGGTCTTCGAGGAGCCGCATGGGCGGCGGGAGATCGAGCCTGTGGTTGAAGCTCCCAGGTATGGAAGGGAAGAGCCGGAGTACGAGCCGACGGGGAGCGGCGAGCCGCACCAGCCGGTGATCCGGGTCGTCGGCGTCGGCGGCGGCGGCGTCAACGCCGTAAACCGGATGGTCGAGGCGCGGATCCCCGGCGTCGAGTTCATGGCCGTCAACACCGATCTTCAGTCGCTGCAGCTCTGCGTCGCCGACGTCACCGTGCACATCGGCGACGAGCAGACGCGCGGCCTCGGCGCCGGCGCCGACCCCGACGTCGGCCACCGCTCGGCCTTCGAGGAACAGGACAAGATCAAGCGCCTGCTCAAGGGCTCCGACATGGTCTTCGTCGCCGCCGGGGCCGGCGGCGGCACCGGCAGCGGCGCCGCCCCGGTGATCGCCCGCCTCGCCCGCGAGGTCGGCGCGCTCACCGTCGGCATCGTCACCAAGCCGTTCAGCTTCGAGGGCAGCCGAAGGGGCAACCAGGCGCAGAAAGGGATCGACGACCTGGCCGCCGAGGTCGACACGCTGATCGTCGTCCCCAACGACCGCCTGCTCGAGGTGCTCGACCAGCAGACCTCGATGGTCGAGGCCTTCCAGGTCGCCGACGACGTGCTGCGCCAGGGCGTGCAGGGCATCTCCGACCTGGTCACGCTGCCGGCCGTGATCAACCTCGACTTCGCCGACGTGCGGACGATCATGTCCGAGGCCGGCCGGGCGCTGCTCGGCATCGGCATGGGCCAGGGCGACGGCCGGGCGATGCTGGCGGCCGAGAAAGCGATCTCCTCGCCGCTGCTCGAGACCTCGATGGAGGGCGCCCGCGCGATCCTGCTCTCGATCACCGGCGGCCCGGACCTCTCGCTGGTCGAGGTCAGCGAGGCGGCCAAGCTCGTCGGCGAGGCGGCTCATCCCGACGCCAACATCATCTTCGGCGCCAACGTCGACGAGGAGCTGGGCGACCAGGTCTGGGTGACCGTCGTCGCCACCCGCTTCGACGGCCGCGCCGCGCCGCAGCGGCGCGTCGCCGAGCCGACGATCCGCCGCACCAAGGACGCCGGCCGGGGCCGCCCGTCGCGGGCCGAGAGGCCCGGCGACCTGGGCTCGCTCGACGTCCCCGAGTTCCTTCCCGGGTAGCGGGCGGCCCCATGGGTGGGGTCGTCGCCGCGGGGCATCCCCTGACCGCCGAGGCGGGAGCCGAGGTCCTGCGCGAGGGCGGCAACGCGGTCGACGCCGCGGTCTGCGCGGCGCTCGCCTCCTTCGCCGTCGAGAGCCCGCTGACCGGCTTCGGCGCCGGCGGCTTCATGATGGTGCACCGGGGAGCCGAGACCGTCCTGCTCGACTTCTTCGTCGCCGCTCCCGGCCTCGACGGGGTCGAGCGCGGCGCCGAGCTCGCTCCCGTGCCGGTCCACTTCGACGCCGACACGGTGCAGACGTTCTACGTCGGTCCCGCCTCCTGTGGCGTGCCGGGAACGGCCGCCGGCCTGGAGGAGGCGCTGCGTCGCTTCGGCACGGTGCCGCTGGGCGAGCTCGTCGGAGCCGGAATCAGCCTCGCCCGCGAGGGCGCCCCGGTCAACGCCGAGCAGGCCTACATCCTCGACATCCTCGCGCCGATCCACGAGCGGCTCGACGGCACGCGCGAGCTCTACGCGCCCGCGGGGCGGACGCTCCGCATGGGCGAGACCTTCCGCTTCCCCGACCTCGCCGAGGCGCTGGAACGCTTCGGCGCCGAAGGCGCCGAGCCCTTCTACCGGGGCGAGGTCGCGGCGCGGCTGAGCGAGCACGTGAGCGCGGGCGGCGGCACGCTCGGGGCGGGCGACTTCGCCGCCTACGAGGCCGCCGAGCGGGCGCCGGTGCGCGTCCCCTTCCGCGGCGCCGAGGTGCTGACCAACCCGCCGCCGTCCTCGGGCGGCATCCTGATCGCCTACTGCCTCGGCCTGCTCGAGCGGCTCGGCGAGCGCAGCGGCCCGGAGCAGCTCGTCGCCGCGATGGGAGCCGCCAACGACGCCCGCGGCGACGCCTTCGCCGAAGCGCTCTACGGGGCGGGCCTGGAGCAGGGCCTGCTCGGCCCGGCGGCGCTCGACACGGCCGCCGGCGACCTGCTCGGCTCGACCACCCACATCTCGACGCTCGACGGGGACGGGATGTGCGCCAGCGTCACCTGCTCGAACGGCTCGGGCTCGGGCGTGCTCGTCCCCGGCACCGGCGTGATCCTCAACAACATGCTCGGCGAGGAGGACCTCAACCCGCTCGGCTTCCACGCGATCGCGCCGGGGCGGCGCGTGCCCTCGATGATGGCGCCGACCGTCGTCTTGCGCGACGGCGAGATCGAGCTCGGGCTGGGCAGCGCCGGCTCGAACCGGATCCGCTCGGCGATCCTGCAGACGGTCGTGCGGGTCGTCGAGCAGGGGATGGCCGCCGAGGAGGCGGTGCGGGCGCCGCGCCTGCACTTCGAGCAGGGCATCGTCCAAGCCGAGCCGGGCATCGACGAGGAGGCGCTGGCGCGGATCGAGGCGCGCGGCGTGCCGGTGCTGCGGCGGCCCCAGATCAACCTCTTCTTCGGCGGCGTCCAGGCGGTCGCCCGCGATCCGTCCAGCGGCGCGCTCAGCGGGGGCGGCGACCCCCGCCGTGGCGGTAGCGTGGCGCTCGCATGATCGACTTCGACGCAGAGGGGCTGCTCGAGGGCGTCGAGGGCGAGGCTCGCGAGGACCGGCTGGCGCTGCTGGCGCAGCTGTCCGAGGACGGCGTTCCGCTGGAGGAGCTGCGCGAAGCGGTCGCGGCGGGGCGCCTCACGCTGCTGCCGGTCGAGCGGGGCATCGCCGGCGACTCCCCCCGCTACACGCCGCGCGAAATTGCCGAGATCTCGGAAGCCGAGCTGGGGCTCCTGCAGCAGGCGAGCGCCGCGCTCGGCATCCCCTATCCCGATCCTGACGAAAAGGTCTTGACCGAGTCCGATCTCGAGGCGGCGCGCGGGGTAAAGGCACTGCTCGACGCCGGCCTGCCGGCGGAGGGGATCATGCGGGTGGCGCGCACGATGGGCATGGGCGCGGCGCGCATCGCCGGGGCCAACCGCGAGCTGGTCCGGCGCACGCTGTCCCAGCCGGGAGACACGGAGCGCGATCTCGCCATGCGCTTCGCGGCCGCGGCGGAGTACATGCTGCCGATCTTCGAACCGCTCCTGCTCTACGCGGCCCGCGCCCACCTGCTCGAACAGATCCGCCGTGACGTGATCGGCGCCGCCGACCTCGAATCCGGCGAGCTGGGCGCGACCGGCGAGGTTGCCGTCTGCTTCGCCGACCTGGTCGGCTTCACCAAGCTGGGCGAGGAGATCGCGCCCGAGGAGCTGGGCGACGTGGCCGGCCGGCTCGAGGAGCTGGCGAGCGAGGTCGCCGAAGCTCCCGTGCGCCTGGTGAAGACGATCGGCGACGCGGCGATGCTCGTCTGCGCCGAGGCTGAGCAGATGGTCGAGGCGGCCCTGCGCCTGGTCGAGGCGGCGGAGGGGGCCGGCGAGGACTTCCCGATGATGCGCGCCGGCGTCGCCTACGGACCCGTGCTGACGCGCTCGGGCGACTACTACGGGCGCCCGGTCAACCTGGCGAGCCGGATCACCGGCGTCGCCCGTCCCGGCAGCGTGCTCGTCGACCAGGCGACAAAGTGGGCGGCCCCCGAGGCCTTCCACTACTCCTTCGCCGGCGAGCGCCACCTCAAGGGCGTCGACTCCGGCATCAAGCTCTACCGGGCCCGGCGGACAAGTTTAAATGCATGATCGTGCATTCAAGGCCCATTTTCCCTCCCAAACCGCGAAAATAAAGAATATGATGCATGATCATGCATAGCACTCTTGATCTTGCTGGCCTGGCGGCGGAGGGAATCGGCGAGCGAGTGCTGCACGAACGGGAACGGCTGGGCCTGGCGCAGGCGGAGCTGGCGCTGGCGGCCGGGGTCAGCACCAGGGTCGTTCACCAGATAGAGCACGGCAAGGCGACGAGCAGGCTCGACAGCCTGGTGGCCGTGCTGGACGTGCTGGGGCTGACCCTGCAGGTTCGCAGGGGGTCGCGCCCAATCGGACTGCGGTAAGTCGTGGCCGCTCGAACCGGCTCCAGGCTCGGCGTCTTCCTCGGAGGAGAGCTGCTGGGCGAGCTCGAGCGGCGTGGCCCCGCGCGCTACCGGTTCGAGTATGCGGATTCCGCGCTGAGGTCCGGCCCGGCGGGCGCCGTCGTCCTCTCGGCGTCCCTACCCCTTCGGCCAGAGGCGTTTGGCCCGAGCCAGGCGGCGCCCTACTTCGAGGGTCTGTTGCCGGAGGGGTCGGTCCGCACCGCGATCGCGAGATCGCTACGGATCAGCGAGCAGGATGGGTTCGGGCTGCTCGAAGCGATCGGCGCCGAGTGTGCCGGCGCGGTCGCCGTGCTGCCGCAAGGAGCCGCTCCCAAGCCGCCCGGCGGGGGCAGCCTTCGGCTGCTCGAGGCAGAGGAGCTCGGGAAGATGATCGAGGATCTTCCTCGCAATCCGCTCGGCGTCAGCGCGAGTCCGGACGGAGCCCGGCTCAGCCTCGGTGGGGTTCAGCACAAGCTCGTCCTCTCGCGACGGCCGCGGGGGTCCGCACGTCCCCACCCCGCCGAGTTCAGCCTGCCGCTGGACGGCGCCCCAAGCACCTGCCTGCTGAAGCCGGAGCTCGGCGAATACGAGGATCTGGCGACGAATGAGCTCTTCTGCATGAGGATCGCCGCCGACGCTCAGCTCAGGGTCGCCCACAGCGATCTGCTGCGGGTCGGATCGACGACGTGCCTGTACGTCGAGCGCTTCGACCGGATGCATCGCGAAGGGGAGATCATGCGCATTCACCAGGAGGACATGTGCCAGGCCCTCGGCGTTCTGCCGGCGGCCAAGTACGAGGAGAACGGCGGTCCGTCGCTGGCCGGGATCGTCGGGTTGCTGCGACGGCTGCGCGGCTCCTTCATGGCCCGTGACATCAACGATCTGATCCACGCGGCGCTCGTCAACTTCCTGGTTGGCAACAGCGACGCACACGGGAAGAACTTCGCCCTGCTCTACGAGCGGGATGCGGGGGTGAGGCTCGCACCCCTCTACGACTTGGTCTCCACCGCCGTGTATCCGGACGTCACCGATCGGATGGCGATGAGAATCGGGGGTGTCGGCGATCCCGATCGGGTGGACATCGAGTCGTGGCGCCGGCTGGCGGAGGAATGCGGCCTGGGAGGCGGCATTGCGCCGCTGATCCGGCGCCGGACCGCATCGGTCCTGCGGTCTGCCGAGCTGTGGCGAGAGGCAGCCAAGCTCGAGGGCTGGCATCGGCCGGTGATCGACGCGATCGTCGACGTCTGCCATCGGAGGGCGGGGCAGCTGACCGCCTGAGGCGGTCTCATCATCAGGTGGGCTTGCGGCCGGAGACGAGGAGGTTGTAGAAGAGCTCGGCGGGGAGGTGGGGCTCGAGCAGGTGGCTGTCGACCTTCTGCAGGGCGATGTAGCTGCGGAAGGCGAACTTGCGCCAGGCCCAGGAGATCGATTCGGGCTCGGCGCTCGACTCGACCGTGCGCAGGCTCCAGCCCCAGGCGTTGGCGAGCAGCTCCTCGCCGCCGACGCGGCGATCCTCGAAGCCGGCGTCGCTCAGCAGGCGGCGCAGGTCGGCCGGGGCGAAGGCGTGCACGTCAACCTCGCCCTCGAGGCTGTGGCCCTCCGACTGCTCGGCCTCGGCGATCGTCCGCGCCTGGGCTTTGACCAGCCGTCGCCAGACCGGGGCGGCGAGCAGGCCGGCGCGCTTGGGCAGGGCCGCGAGCCGGTCGCCGTAGCGGGAGGGCTCGCCGGCGAAGACGATCGCGCCGCCGGGCCGCAGGACGCGGCGGAATTCGGCGAAGGCCTTGTCCAGGTCGGGGATGTGGTGGAGCACCGCGTGACCGAAGACGAGGTCGAAGCTCTCGTCCTTGAAGGGCAGCGACTCGGCCTCGGTGCGCACCGTCTCGACTTCGAGGCCGAGCTCCTCCGCCGTCTTCGCCAGCCGTTGCAGCATTCCCGGCGAGATGTCGGTCGCGGTGAGGCGCTCGATCGCGCCCATCTGCAGCAGGTTGAGCGAGAAGTAGCCGGTGCCCGAGCCGATCTCGAGGCCGTGCCCGAAGCTCTCGCCCCGGCGCCCGCCAAGCGCCTTGGCCAGCTTCTGCCCGACCTGGTCCTGCCCGGTCTCGCCGAAGTCGATGCCCCACTTGGCGTCGTATTCGTGGGCGGCGGCGTCGTGGTAGCGGGTGTTGACGTCCTTGATGTGCTCCGCTGTCGCTGTCGGGGAAGCCGGCATGCGGCGGGGAACAATACGGTCCGGGGCCGTGGAGCGCGAGTACGTGCAGGAAAACCAGCCGGCCGGGGTGCCGCCGCTGCCGCTGACGGGTGAGCGAACCCTGCCCGACGTGCCCGAGGAGAACTACTGGTACCGGCGCCATCTCGCCGTCTACGAGTGGATCGCCGCGCGGGTCGCCGGCAAGCGCGTCGTCGACATGGCCTGTGGCGAGGGATACGGCTCGGACGTGCTCGCCGGCGCGGCGGCGAGCGTCGTCGGCGTCGACGCCAACCCCGAGGCGCACGAGCACGCCTGCCTGCGCTACGTGCGGCTCAACCTGCGCTTCGAGCGCGACCTGGTCGAGGGCTTCGCCGAGCCCTGCGACGCCGTCGTCTTCCTGCAGACGATCGAGCACGTGCAGGACGCGGGCGCGATCCTCGAGCACTTCAAGGCGATGCTCGCCCCCGGGGGCGTCGCCTACGTCTCGACCCCCAACCTGCTCACCCTCGCCCCACCGGGGGCGGAGAAGTCCGACAACCCCTGGCACGTCAAGGAGTACCGCGCCTCCGAGTTCCGCGCGCTCTGCGAGGCCCACTTCCCCCGGGTAGAGATCCTGGGGTTGTTCCACGCGAGGAAGCTCCGGGCCCACGAGCTGGCGATCAAGGCTGGCTGGGACTCGATCCACAAGCGACTCGGCCTGACCAAGCTTTTTTACGACCGCTTCACGCCCGCGATCACCGCCTCGGACTTCAAGCTGGGTGAGAGCAACCTCGACCAGGCGTTGGATTTCCTCGCGATCTGCCATGCGTGAACCCGACCCGCCTCTCCCGGCGGGTGGCGTCGCAGGGGGGACCACCCCCGAGGACGCTTTAGCGACCGCAGGGGGTGGTGGGTCCCCTGCGGCGACAGGACCCGCCGGGCCAGAAACGCTCGGCGATCTCGCGATCGTCCTCCACTCCCACATGCCTTACGTCGAGGGCTTCGGCACCTACCCCTTCGGCGAGGAGTGGCTCTTCGACGCGGCCATCCGCTCCTACCTCCCGGTCCTCGAGGTCGCCGACAAGCTGACGATGACGATCACGCCGGTGCTGGCGGACCAGCTGGAGGACCCCGGCGTGCACGAGCGGCTGCGGCGCTTCCTGGTCGAGTGGCGGATCGGCGCCGCCGAAGCAGACGCGCCGCAGGTGCCGGCCGAATGCCGCGACGCCTGCGAGGCGGAGCTGGCGCGCTACCGGCAGGCGCTCTCCCTGCTCGACGGGCACGGCGGCGACCCGCTGCGGGCATTCCAGGCCGCCGCGGGCGAGGGCCGCATCGCGCTCGCCGCCTCGGCCGCGACGCACGCCGTCCTGCCGCTGCTGGCGACGCGACAGGGCCTGCGCCTGCAGCTCGACGCCGGCATCCGCTCGCACCGCCGTCGCTTCGGCTGGGACGGGGGCTTCTGGCTGCCGGAGTGCGCCTACGTCCCCGGCCTCGAGTGGCGCCTCGCCGAGCAGGGCGTGCGCTGGTTCTGCGTCGACCAGAGCGCCCAGCGGGAGCCGCTCGAGGCGCTCTCCCCGGTCGCCACCGCGGCCGGGCCGGTCGCCCTGCCGATCGACTGGGAGGCGATCCAGTGGCTCTGGTCGCTGGAGGGCTACCCGTCCGACCCCGCGCACGCGCAGTTCGCCGGCAAATCGCTGCGCGGGGTGCGGATCTGGAAGGTCGGTGGCGGCGGCTACGACCCGGCCGCGGCCGAGGCGGCGGCGCGCCGGCAGGCGGGCGAGTTCCTCGCCGCCGCCGCGGAGCGCCTGCGCCGCTGCGCGGCCGAGCGCGGACGCCGTGGCCTGCTCGTCTTCGCGATCGACACCGAGCTGCTCGGCCACTGGTGGTCGGAGGGCGCGAGCTGGCTGCGCGAGGTGCTCGCCGGCGCCGCCGGCGCCGGCATCCGCCTGCTCACCGTCCCCGAGGCGCTGGCCGAGCACGAGCCGGAGCCGCGCCGGCTCGCCGCCTCGACCTGGGGCGAGGGCAAGGACCTCTCGACCTGGGACTCGGCCGAGGTCGCCGACCTCGCCTGGGGGGCGCGCCGGCTCGAGCTGCGCCTCCTGCGCGCCCTCTCCGCCGGCCTGCGCGGCAACCGCGCGCTGCGCGCCGCGCGCGAGCTGCTGGCCGCCCAGGCGAGCGACTGGGCCTTCCTCGACAAGCGCGGCCAGGCGGGGGACTACGCCTACCAGCGAGCCGTATCGCACGCGGAAGCGGCTCTGGAAGCCATAGACTCCCCGGCCATCGTCGACTCGCGCATGCGCGCCCTCGCCCCCGATCTGAGCCTCTCGCCGCTCCTTCTCCCGTGACACGCGTACTGATTCTCTCCTGGGAGTACCCGCCGCTGATCGAGGGCGGGCTGGCGCGGCACGTGCGCAAGCTCTCCGAGGCGCTGGTCGAGCGCGAGGTCGAGGTCCACGTGCTGACGCGCGGGGGGGAGGAGTCGCCGGCCGAAGAGAGCCGCGGCGGCGTCCTCATCCACCGCATCCGCGAGCCGAAGCGCCCGACCGACCTCGGCGAGTTCGTCGCCTGGGTCGAGCGGATGAACTCCGACATGCTCGCCCGCGGCGTCGAGCTCGGCGACCGCTACAGCTTCGACCTCGTCCACGGCCACGACTGGCTCGTCGCCAACGCCTGCGACCACCTCGCCAAGCGCTTCGAGGCGCCGCTGGTGACGACGATCCACGCCACCGAGCACGGCCGCCACCAGGGCTGGGTCGACAAGCACCCGCAGTCCTACATCCACGGCGTCGAGCGCTGGATCGCCAACCGCTCCGAGCGGACGATCGCCTGCTCGCACTACATGCGCGAGCAGATCGCCGACATCTTCGGCGTCGACGAGGAGCGGATCGCCGTCATCCCCAACGGCATCGACCCCGACGACCTGCAGCCGCAGGACCCGGCCGAGCTGACCCGCCTGCGCTCGGAGTTCGCCGCCCCCGAGGAGAAGCTGGTGCTGCTGATCGGCCGGCTCGTCTACGAGAAGGGGTTCCAGCTGGCGCTGGAGGCGATGCCGCGGCTGATCGAGGAGGTGCCGGGGACGCGCTTCCTGATCGCCGGCTCGGGCACCCACGAGGCCGAGCTGCACAAGCAGGCCGAGGAGCTGGGCCTGATGGAGCACGGCACCTTCCTCGGCTGGATCGGCGACGACGTCCTGCACTCGCTCTACCGGATCGCCGACCTGACCGTGGTGCCCTCGATCTACGAGCCCTTCGGCCTGGTCGCGCTGGAGGCGATGGCCTCCGGCTGTCCCTGCATCGTCGCCGACACCGGCGGCCTGCGCGAGGTCGTCCCCCACGAGGACGTCGGCCTGCGCTTCCGCGCCCACGACCCCGAGGCGCTCGCCGAGGTCGCGATCAGGGTCCTCTCCGACGACGAGCTGGGCCGCAGCCTGGTCGCCGAAGCCTACGATCACCTGCGCCGCTTCGACTGGGGCGACGTCGCCGAGCGGACGGCGGCGCTCTACGCCGACCTGGTCGGCGCCAAACTCGGTCGCGCCTGAGCGGTCAGTTCGAGCTCGGGTCGCCGCCGGGGGCGATCGAGAAGCTGCCCGCGGTGAAGTGTCCGGGGCTCCAGTCGATGCCCTCGATCAGCTCGGCCGGCTCTACCCCGAGGGCGCTGGCCAGCTTGACCAGGGTGTCGATGCGGGGGATGCGGGCGCCGCGCTCGAGCAGACCGATCTCGGTCCGGTGCAGCGAGGAGTTGTTGGCGACTTCCTCCTGGGTCATCTCCGCGCGCATGCGGCAGCGGACGAGGTTCTCCCCGAAGCGTGTGGCGACGTCCATCGCCGGGATTCTTGTGACTGGCGATTGCGAGATCTACAGCCTCGGCTCTCAACACTTTGGACTCCACGCGGCCGACAGGGAGAAGCAGACAATACATTTCGCATCTGATACCATTCTTGACAGATGGAACGGCTGCCAACTTTCTTGCAGGATTTCGGGGTCCCAAGCGGGTTTCGCGGTCGCTCGCCTGGTTCAATGGAAACGTGCGAGAGATCAGGATCGGTGCGTTGAGGATGCGCCTGGGCAGCGTGCTCAAGCGGGTCGAGCGCGGCGAGCGGGTGCGGATCGTCCGCCGCGGTCGTCACGTCGCCGACCTCCTGCCGCCGGACTCCGACCCGGCCGAGGCCCAGATGCGCAAGCTGATCGCCGAAGGCAAGGTGACGCCGCCGTCTGCGCCGCTCGACCGGAATCCGCCGCCGCCGCGCAAGACCGGTGGCTCGGCGTCCGCGATCATTCTCGCCGAACGCGAAGAAGACCGTTGAACCTGTACCTGGACGCGAGTGCGCTGGTCAAGCGCTACGTCGACGAGGTCGGCAGCGAGGAGGTCGTCGCGGCGATGAGCCTGGCCGACACATGGTCCATGTGTCGGATCGGCTTTGTCGAGACCGTTGGAGCCGTTGCCAGAGAGGGAGGGCCAGAGGACGTGGCGAGGGCCAAGCGGGACTGGGTCGGCTTTCATGTGATCGAGCTGGATCAGGCGCTAGCCGAGCGCGCGGCGACGCTCGCCAGCGAGCACGGGCTGCGCTCTCTTGACGCGATTCACCTCGCGGCCGCGCTGGGCCTTTCGGTCGAGCGGCGCACGGTTGCCACCTGGGACGCCCGCCTGCACCAGGCCGCGCGCGAGCGCGGCCTACGCACCCTGCCCGCTGCCCTCGCCTGAATCCGGCTCGACCGGGTCGGGCCAGCGCAGCTCCTGCGGCGCCTCGCGCATGCGGATCACGCGGGCCGGGATGCCGGCGACGACGGCGTTGGCCGGCACGTCCCTGGTGACGACCGAGTTGGTGCCGACGATCGCGTTGTCGCCGACGCGGACGCCGCGCAGGATGCAGGCGCCGTATCCGATCCAGACGTTGGAGCCGACCTCGACGTCGCGCTTGTAGATCCCCTGCGAGCGGATCGGGCGCTCGACTTCGACCACGCCGTGGTCGAAGTCGATGAACATGGCGCGGTCGGCGATCACGCACTGCTCGCCGATCCGCACGCGCTGGTAGGCGGAGATCGTGCACTCCTGCCCCATCACCGTCTTGGCGCCGATCTCGACCACGCCCTCGTGGCAGCGGACCTTGGTCCCGTCGCCGAGCCAGACGAAGCGGCCGAACTCGACCCGGGCGCCGCGCGCGACCTCGAGTTCGAGGCCGCGGCCGAGGAAGAGCATCCCGTCCGTGCGCCAGCGCCAGCCCGCCGCGGTGAGGAAGCGGCGGCGCAGGTAGCGGAGCAGCAGCCGCCCGTATTGCGGCGTCCACATCCGGTTGCGGGTCAGGAAGCGGGTGAGGCGGATCACGGCGGCGGAGACTTTAGAGTCTGGACGGCCGTGGCCGACAGCTCCAAGACCGCCTCGCTCTCCGAACGGCTCGTCGCCGGCGACAAGCGCGCCCTGGCGCGGGCGATAACGCTGATCGAGTCCGACGACCCGGCGGGCTGGGAGCTGGTGCGCGAGGTCTACCCGCGCACCGGCAGGGCGCGGATCGTCGGCTTCACCGGGCCGCCCGGCGTCGGCAAGAGCACGCTGATCGGCGCCCTCACCGCCGAGCTGCGCAAGGACGAGCGCCAGGTCGCCGTGCTCTCGATCGACCCTTCCAGCCCGTTCACGCAGGGGGCCCTGCTCGGCGACCGCATCCGCCTCTCCGAGCACTTCCTCGACCCCGGCGTCTTCATCCGCTCGATGGCCTCGCGCGGCGCCCTCGGCGGCCTCTCCGAGGCGGCGCTGCAGGTGGCGCTGGCGATGGACGCCGCCGGCAAGGACGACGTCCTGATCGAGACGGTCGGCGTCGGTCAGGCCGAGATCGACATCGTCGACCACGCCGACACGATCGTGCTGGCGTTGATGCCCGGCTCGGGCGACTCGATCCAGGCGCTGAAGGCCGGGGTGATGGAGATCCCCGACGTGATCGTCGTCAACAAGGCCGACCACCCGATGACCGACACGATGGTGCGCGAGGTGCG
>JBLMYD010000096.1:0-4193 GCA_050258095.1 Chloroflexota bacterium | reverse complement strand
GCCGACAAGGCGCGGACGATCCGCATCCCCGTCCACATGGTCGAGAAGCTAAACCGGGTCGCCCACGTCGAGCGCCAGCTCGTCCAGTCCATGGGCCGCGAGCCCGACCCGGCCGAGATCGCCGCCGAGTTGCGCTGGCCGCTGGACGAAGTGCGCGAAATCCTGCGCGTCTCGCAGCTGCCGGTCTCGCTGGAGAAACCGGTCGGCGACGAGGACGAATCGGAGCTGGGCGACTTCGTCGCCGACGAAGAGGTCGCGGAGCCTTTCGAGGAAGCCAGCGAGCGCCTGCAACGCGAGGGGGTGCGCAAAGCGCTCGACGCCCTGCCCGAACGCGAGCGGCAGGTGATCGAGCTGCGCTACGGCCTCTCGGGCCTCGAGCCGCTGACGCTCGAGGAGGTCGGCAACACCTTCGGCGTCACCCGCGAGCGCATCCGCCAGATCGAGACCAACACGCTGAAGAAGCTGCGCGGCCTGCCCGAGGCGCAGATGCTGCGCGACGCGCGTTAACGCGGTTCGAGCACGATCACCGAGGCCTGGCGGTCCAGCCGGCGCTGGTAGTCGTCGAAGCCCGCATACTGCTCGTTGTGGCGGCGCCAGAGGTCGGCGCGCTCCTCGCCCTCGGCGACGCGGGCGCGCACGGCGCAGCGCCGCCGCCCGCGCTCGACCTCGGCCTCGGGGTTCGCCTTCAGGTTGAGCGACCAGGCCGGGACCTTGGCGTTGCCGGCGTTGGTGTTGATCACGACGAAGCTCTCGCCGTCGGCCAGGTAGACGACGGGCGCGGTCCGCTTCTGGCCGGACTTGCGCCCGGTCGTCGTCAGCAGGAGGACGGGAGCGCGCCCGACGCGGCCGCCGATCCGCCCGCCGCTGGCGCGGTAGAGCGGTACGTTGAGCTTGCCCATCCAGCGCAGCCCGGTGGCGCCGAGCGAGTGCGAGAAGCGGGCGAGTGTCCTGTCGCTGGGCACGGCGCGTAAGGTACACCGCGATGCCGGAGCCGCACCCCTTCCGCCTCGCGGTCGAGGCCAAGGACCTCGCCCTGCTGAGCGAGACCCTGCGCGAGGACGTCGAGCTGCACAGCCCCGTCCTCTTCCGCGGCTTCGAGGGCCGCGACGCCATCCTCGCCGTGCTCACCCACGTCGCCGCCACGCTCGAGGACCTGACCTACGTCGACGAGCTGCACGAGGACGACACGGTGGCGCTGCGCTTCAAGGCCCGCGTCGGCGACCGCGAGCTGGAGGGCATCGACTTCCTCGAGCTCGACGGGGAGGGACGCGTCGCCGTGCTCACCGTCTTCATGCGCCCGATGTCCGCCCTCACCGCCTTCAACGAGCGGATGGCGGAGCTCCTCGGCGTCAAGCCAGGCAACGTCTAGAATCGCCCGACCGAGTCTCCCGGGGGAGTGCCCGAGTGGTTAAAGGGGACTGGCTGTAAACCAGTTGGCTCTGCCTACGCAGGTTCGAATCCTGCCTCCCCCATCGCAGTCCCGACTGAGTCGTCTCCCGCGGCGGCTGAAGCGATTCAACGGCGCTTGAGCCACTCGGCCAGCAGGGGGTCGAGCAGGTACGGCTTGCCGTTCGCATCGCGTTTGACGTGACGTTCATCGGCAAGCAGCCGTTCGAGTGCCTCTTGAAGTGTGGAGCGCGCGACGCGGTGCTCACTTGCGACGACGCTGCCCGTAGGGGCTTGGCCGTCGCCCACCGCGAGCAGGACCAGGCGTTCGTTTCTGTTTAGGCCGTCCCACAGCGCCTGGTGTGCGTCTTGGGTCTCCGCGAGCGCCAGCTCGAGCGCCGCAGGCGCGGGGTCCGAGTGGTCCGGCTGCTGCTCGAGCAGGTTGTAGAGGTGGTGGGCAAGCAAGATCGTGCGCTGCGGATGCCCGCCCGTGTAGGCGAGCAACTCGTCGACGGCGCCGCCGGGGTCGAGCTCGTCGGCGACGAGCAGAGCCTCGATGTCGTGCGCGGCCTCGGCGATGGGCAGGGCAGGAAGCTCGAGCGGCCGGGCCTGGCCATAGAAGGGTCGCTCGTGCTCGGCGAAGAGCGCATGCATGAGCGACGGCTGGCTTCCGGCAAAGACATAGGCCGCCGCCTCGCCGTGATGTTGGATCACAGAGCGCAGGAGGCCGTCGAGTGCGTCATCGGCGATCAGGACGTCCTGGAACTCGTCGAAGCAGACGACCGTGAGCTCGCCGTCCGCTTCATGCAGCGCCCGTGGGACATCGAGCAGCTCGAGAAGCGCGGCGCGCGCCTCGTCTGCGGGTGGGCGCGGTGGGCGTGCGGTCACGCTGACTCCGAGCCCGACCACCGAGGCGCCGACTTCGAGGCGTGCCGCCCAACGGCGAACACTACGTCCCGGATCGTTTGGCAGGTCGCTGAAGGAGCCCGCGACGCGCGCCGCCACGTCGCCCAGCGTTGCGACCTTTGAGAAGTCGACGCGCACCGCGCGATGGCCTGCTTCGCGCATTGCGAAGATGTGGGCGTCCAGCAGGCTGCTCTTGCCAAAGCGGCGTGGAGCCGCGAGGCGAACGGCGATCCGATCGGCCGCGGCTCGTTGCAGGTCATCGAGCTCGGAGCGGCGGTCGATCAGATGAGCGGGGCCGATCGGACCTTGATAGTTGAACGGATTCACCGTACATAAGTGTACGGCATTAACGGACAGATTTGAGGTTGGGAGAGGCTCCCGAGCGGCTACCAATGACGAAAGGCAACCCGGACCGGCTACAGCTCCCCATGCAGACGCCTGATCGCGTCTGCTGTGGCGGGGTTGGAATACCGTCCAGCTAGGCCCAATTCGCTTGGCCGGTTACTCGGTGAGCGCGCGTGGATCGGAGATCCAGCGAGACTCGACGCCGAGATGATCGCCGAGGCGCTCGAGGTGCTGGTCGAAGTGCACGACGCCGATGCCCATGTGTTGGGCAGCAGCGGCAACCGTCAGGTCGGCGAGAGGGAAACGATGGGCCCCGTGGGACCCGGCCGCTGCCAGCTCACGCATGGTCGCCAAGGCCGCACGCTGAACGGGGCGATCCACGGGTATCTCTCGCATCGTGTCCAAGGTTCGCTCGACCGCGGCGATCCCGTCCGCTCCTCGTGCGTCAACCATCAGCTCGTAGCGCACAGGCCAACACCAGCGAAGCTCGCCGCGTTCGATTGCGCCAAGCAGTAGGTCACGAGCCTTGCCGTCTCGACGAGCCCGCATCCAGGCCGAGGTATCCGCGAGCACCGGGCCGCTGCCGTCCCAAAGCCGTTCCGACATCAGGCAGCGGGCGGCGCGTTGAGGCGATCGATCGCTGTGGGGTCAAGGTCGAACTGCTCGGAATCCATCGCCTCGAACAGGGCCTCGGCGGCAACACGGCGGTCGCGCCCGGCCTCCAGCTCCGCCGCGGCTCCCTCGACAGCAAGGCGGCGCAGAAGTGTGGCATCGGCCTCGCGGGTGCCGGTGGCGGCGCGAACCCGTGCCAGCGCCTCCCCCAACTCCGGGTCTGCGGTCACGGCGATTCGAGGGTGCTTGGAGGGCATTGCCACCGCAGTGTAACTCATCAGAGCAACACCGAGCAGATCTCCCATTTACACGAATCGTGCTGATTCGTGGGACGCTCGCTCGTTCGCTTCTCTCCACGGCCCTCGACGACGCCGACCCGGACGCGGCGCGCATCACCGAGATCCTCGACGCGATCCCCGGCGCCTGGCAGCGCACGCAGGAGGGCCTTGCCCAGGCCGCTCGCGGCGAGGGAACGCCGCTCGACCGGCTGGCCTGAGTGGCACAGGTAAATCGTCACCCCGCAAGCGCAGCGGGACGTAGACGAGGCCATCTCGGCTCTCAACCTTCCGGACGATGCCTGGACCCGGATCGCCCGCTCGCGATGCACGATGGCCGCTCCGCGACCTCGGCCACCGCGACCCAGCGGTAGCCTGGGGAATGCAAAAAGGGGCTCTCCTGACGTTTCCGTGGGTCACGTGGCGGCAACTCGGCCGGGTAGCGCTCGGCGTCGTTGGAGTTGACGGCGAGGAAGCGGACGCCCCGCTCCCACCGGGACGATCAGCGCCTGGGAAAACGACAGCATCGCTCTGGGCAAGGGCAATCCGTTCAAACCGAAAGTTCTCGCCGAACCGAGTGCGCTCGAAGAAGGCGGCTCGGCCTTCACGATCACGCAGACACCCTGAGTCCGCTTCGCGCCGCCCCGATTCCGGCGATCCGCTCGCCGG
>JBLMYD010000095.1:0-3359 GCA_050258095.1 Chloroflexota bacterium | reverse complement strand
GCTCGGTGTAGATGACGATCGCCTGCGTCTGCTCGTCGGCCTCGAAGTAGGGCATCAGCTCGGCGTAGGTCGAGCCGATGATCGCGTCGCCGCCGATCGAGACGGCGGTCGAGACGCCGAGGCCGGCGGCGGTCAGCGAGGAGGAGATCTCGGTCGTCATCCCGCCCGACCGGCTCATCACGCCGACCGGTCCGGGCGCGTAGGCCTTGGCCGCGTCTTTCGCCGGGCCGCCGATGCCGCCCATCTTGCAGACCCCGGGGACGATCAGGCCGAGGCAGTTGGGGCCGATGATGCGGGCGCCGCGCATCGCGGCCAGCTCGACCATCTGGGCGACGTCGCCGCGCGGGATGCGCTCGGTGACGACGACGATCAGCTTGATCCCGTTCTCGATCGCCTCCAGCACCGCGTCCCTGGTGAAGGCGGGGGGGACGGTGACGACCGAGCCGTCGATCGGGCCGCCGTGGTCCTCGACCGCCTGGGCGACGGTGTCGAAGACCGGCACGCCGTGCACCTCGCGGCCCTTACGGCCCGGGGTGACGCCGCCGACGATCCTGGAGCCGTAGTCGAGGCACTCCCTGGTCAGGTTGACCGCCTCGCGCCCGGTGATCCCCTGGACGATGAAGGTCGTCTCCTTGGAGAGCAGGATGCTCATGCCGGGGCCCCCTGGATCTTGGCGACGGCGCGGCCGGCGGCCTCCCACATCGAGACGGAGCGGTCGCAGTACTCGACCCCGTAGCGCTCGAGGATCTTGAAGCCCTCCTCCTCCCAGGCGCCGGGGATGCGGAAGATCGCGATCGTCTCGCCCGGGTCCTTGCCCAGCTCGAGGCAGGCCTTGATCACGCCGCGGGCGACGATGTCGACCCGCGTGTTGGAGACGATCGACATCATCACGGCGATCTTCTCGACGCCGTCCTTTTCCAGCACCTCCTTGGCCAGGCCGCAGGCCTTGGCGACCGAGGGGTTGCCGCCGATCTCGGAGTAGTTGGCCGGCTTGCCGCCCTGGCTGCGCACCGCGTCGGTCAGCGTCAGCGAGCCGCCGCCGGCGCCGATCACGAGGCCGAGGTTGCCGGTGAAGCCGTGGTCCTTGCCCTGGATCACGCCGCGGTGGTCGGCGGCGTCGATCGCGGCGACGTTGCGCTCGAAGGTGGAGGGCTCGTAGGTCTCGCGCGTGTCGTCCTCGGCGATCTCGAGCTGCTTGCGAAGGAGCTTCTTCTGGCGGCCGACCGCCTCGTTCTCCATCTCCATGTGGGCGTCGAGGGCGACGAAGCTGCCGTCCTCGAGCTCGGCCAGCGGGTTGATCTCGGCCAGGGTCATGTCGTTCTCGCGGAAGAGGCGGGCGAGGCGGGCGAGGATCGGCGTCGCCCGGTTGAGCTGCGAGCCGGTGACGCCAGTCGCGGCGACGACCTGCTTCGCTTCGAAGTCGGAGACGGGCAGCAGGTTGGAGACGTGGCCGCGGCCGACGTGGTCGGGATGGGTCTCGGCGACCTCCTCGATGTCGATGCCGCCCATGTCGGAGAAGAGCATCAGCGGCCGCTTCGCGGTCCCGTCCCAGACGACGCCCGCGTAGTACTCCTGCTTGACCTCGGCCTTGGGATCGACGAGCACGCCGCGCGGCATGTGCCCGTTGATCTCCAGCGCGAGGATCGCCTCCGCGTGCTCGGCCGCCTCCTCCGGCGTGTCGGCGAACTTGACGCCGCCGGCCTTCATCCGGCCGCCGGTCAGCACCTGCGACTTGATCACGACGGGTCCGCCGATCTCCTCGGCGACCTTGCGCGCCTCCTCAGCTGTCGTGCAGAAGCCGTACTTGGTGACGGGGATCCCCGCCAGCTCGACGATCTTGCGCGCCTCGTGCTCGAAGAACCTCATCAGCGGCGCGCAACCCTATCCAAACTGGCGCGCGCCGGCCCAAGCGCGTCGCAGGGCGGCGTGGAGGCGGGACGCTGCCTCTCCCGCGGCGCTCAGCGCGACCCCGTCGAGCGTCCGCACGCGCTCGACCCCGCGCAGCGAGCCGGTGAGGAGGACCTCGTCGGCTCCGGCCAGGTCCGCGCGCAGGAGCGCCGCCTCGCGAACCTCCAACCCCGCCTCGGCGGCGACGGCCAGGACGCGGGCGCGGGTCGTGCCGGGCAGGATGCGCCCGTCAGCCGGGGGCGTCAGCAGGGTGTTGCCGAGTGCGACGAAGACGTTGGCGCGCGAGGCCTCCAGCGGCGTGTCGTCCCAGTCGAAGATCAGGGGCACGGCATCGGCCGTCAGGTCGGCCTGGGCCTCGTCGAGCAGTCTGCGGTCGGCCCACTTGTGCCCGCCGAGGCCGCCGCGGACGACGAGCGTGTGCGCGTGCACGCTGGGCGGAGTCGGGGGAAGGACGCGCCGGGGATCGAGATCGGCTTCCTCGACCGCGACGTCGAACCCGGTGCCGGCGCCCGGGGCGACCGTGACCCGGAGCCCGCCGCGGGCGACGCCGGCGGCCTCGGCATGGATCGCGTCGGCCGGCGCGGCGGGTGGCGCCCGATCCGGAAAGAGGGCTCTGAGGCTGGACTCGAGCCGGGCCAGGTGGGCCTCGAGCTCCACCGGTTCGCCATCGAGGACGAGCACGGTCTCGAAGACCCCCCGCCGACGATCGGGCCGGGGCTGCGCTGACGACACGGCGGCATTGTGGCAACCTCGCGGATCCGTCCGCCGCCGGGCTCCGTGTGAAGACGCTGCTGATCGACAACTACGACTCCTTCACCTGGAACCTCTTCCAGCTGCTGGCCGAGGTCAACGGCGAGGAGCCGATCGTGGTTCGCAACGACGAGGCCACCTGGCCCGAGCTGGCAGAGCTGGGCTGCGACAACGTCGTGATCTCGCCGGGACCGGGCCGGCCGGAGCGGGAGCATGACTTCGGCGTCTGCGCCGACGCGATCCGCCACGCGTCCGTTCCGCTGCTCGGCGTCTGCCTCGGCCACCAGGGTTTAGCCACCGCCTACGGCGGCCAGGTCGCGCAAGCCCCAGAGCCCATGCATGGCCGCCTCAGCACCATCGTCCACAACGACTCGCCGCTCTTCGCCGGCATTCCCCGCGAGTTCGAGGCCGTCCGCTACCACTCGCTGTGCGTCGGGGAGCCGTTGCCTGGCGAGCTGAAGCCGATCGCTTGGAGCGGGGACGGCGTCGTCATGGCGCTTCAGCACCGCTCGCGAGCGCAGTGGGGCGTTCAGTTCCATCCCGAGTCCGTCTGTGCTGAATACGGGCGACGCTTAGTGGAGAACTTCCGGGAGCTGAGTGGAGTCGGCTCTAGCCGTGAGCGTAGGGGGAGGCGGAGGCACCCCCACCCCAAAACACAAGCGCGGCCGCCGGCCGCGCGGTTTGGCGGGGGTGCCACCCCC
>JBLMYD010000094.1:0-24949 GCA_050258095.1 Chloroflexota bacterium | reverse complement strand
TTTCTGGGCTTCCCAGGGCACTTTCATCTCTTTGCCGTCGAGGAAGACCGCGATGTCCTTCATCCCCGAGCGCTTGGTTTTTCCTTCGGCGTTGCTGCCGTCTTCGGCTTCGATCTTCAGGTTGTAGACGGGGAGGCTCAGCTGCGGGACTTCTTCTTTGCTCACTTCCCCTTCGCTTTCGGCTTCTTCGATCGCTTCGGTGAGCTGGCCTTCCAGTTCGACTTCGGGCTTGCTGCGGTCGATCTTCGTCGTCCACTGGTAGCTGGAGGAGACGTGGGACCCGACATCGGGACCCAGCGGGTCATAGGCGGAGATGCTGGCGCTGCGTTCGCCCTCGGCGAAGTAGCCGCCGCCGAAGCCGGCTTCCCGGCTCGACGGGCAGCGGTTGTTATAGAGGCCGCTGCAGCTGCCGCTCGTCTGAGGGCTTGCCCCTGCCGGGCTCAGCGTGATCCCGTCGACGCCCAGCCCCGGATCGCTGGCGTGGGCGGTGATCGTCGGGGCTTTGACCCATTCGCTCGAGGTGCCGCTGACCCAGTCGATCGTCGGCGCCTCGGGATCGGTCAGCACCACCGTGACGCCGCCGGCCCGCACGTCGCGCCAGCAGGGGATGTTGGCGCCGCCGCCCGAGCCCATGCCGACGATCAGCATCTTGCCTTTGGTGTAGATCGAGTCATAGCCGTACCACTGCGCTCGATCGGTTTCCAGCCATGTCCATTTCGAGCCGTCCCAAACGCCGTCGTAGTCGTGGGGCTGGCGGTAGCTTTCCCAGCTGCACCCGTGGTTGTCGCGATTGAAGGGGTTGACCGTGGCGCTTATGGTCGGGTAGACCGAGGGGATGTAGGTGGTCTGGCCGGGCGCTTCGTACCACCACTGGCCGTACTGTTCAGCGCTGTAACTCGTGTTCTTCGTCGAGATGTAGAGGCCGCGCTGCACACCCCCGAAGCAGCTGTAGATGCAGGATGTGCTGTGCGCGAACTTGGATTCGTTGGTGGTCGACCAGTGCCAGATTCCCCGCCATTCTTCGAGCGCGTCGAGGTTGTATCCGGAGGACCAGCCGAAGCCCTCGGTTATCCACTGGGGATCGACGAGGATCGGGTAGGCGAACTGGTCTTCTTCGCGAGGGACGTTGACCACGATCGCGTCGCCTTGGACTTCGAGTTCCACCGGGACGTGGGCTCCCTGGGCGTCGAGGGCGCTGGGCATGGGGATTTCGGCGAGGCTCGATCCGCCTTGGGCGATCTCGGCGCCGCCGTTGCCGTTGGAGCGCAGTTCGGCGCCGGCGGGAACTTCGAGCTGGAAGCGCAGCGATTCGGGGCTTTCTGCCGAGCGCAGCAGGTCGAAGAGCTCCACCCCACCCGAGGTCGGCGCCACCAGCAGGTCGGCGTCGGTGGCGACTTCGGGAAAGAAGACGTTCTTGTTGCCGAAGGCGCGCCCGACGCTGCCCTCGTTGGAGCCGGCCTGGGTGACCGACAGACCCCGTTCGCCCACTTCGACCCCCTTGCCGACCGCTCTGCCGATCCGCAGCCCTGTCAGGGGGTTCTGCGGTTCGAAGCCTTCGCTGTCGCCTTCCAGTTCCAGGTCGACCTTCTTCAGCTTCCCGCTCGCGTCTTCGGCCCTGACCGGGACACTCGATTCGATCATCTCGGTTTTGCCGCCGGCGTCCGTGATGCGGGCGCCGAATTCGCCAAGCGGCTGATCCAGAGCCGCATCGGTCAGGAAGCGTGCGGGGTCAGCGTTGAGCCCGGCGAGCTGGTCGGCGAAATCCGTTCTCAGCAGCTGCGCCGCTTCGTCCGCTCCGATCCCGGCAAAGGAGAGGGCGGATGCTTCTCGTTCCCGAAGCGCCGACGGAGCTTGGCGCAGTGCTTCTTGTTCTGCTTCCTTTGCTTCGATCGCAGCGAGGCCGCGTGCGAGGTCTTCGGCGCTGGGAGGCGCTATGGCACCTGCCTGGACCTGTTGCGCATTGGCGGGTGGCGATTCCGTCGAGGAAGCGGCGAACACGGGAACGGCCGTGCTGGCGAAGAGCAGAAGCGTGAACGCAAAAAGCCACCTGACGTGATGAATGTGGCTGGCAACCCGAGTCAACTTGGTGCATCGCCCATTCACGCACGTCCGCCTTTCTCAGCTCATCAATTTAGTTGTTAATTACGATCAGTAAAAATACACTAAACGGTAATATCACTTAATGTCAAGGGGACCTTTCTCCTTGACGCGACCGCAATCAGTCAAGTATTTCAGTTTTGAAACTTTTTGTCTGCGATACGTTCCAGGGGTTGACCGCCGATGCGCAGACTGCACCGGCAGGATCAGCTGTCGATCGCGGCCTGGGCGGCGGCGACGCGGGCGATCGGCACGCGGAACGGTGAGCAGCTGACGTAGTCGAGGCCGGCGGCGTGGAAGAAGGCGATGCTGTCGGGGTCGCCGCCGTGCTCGCCGCAGATGCCGAGGCCGAGGTCGGGGCGGGCGCGCCGGCCGCGCTCGACCGCCGTTCGCACCAGCTCGCCGACGCCGTCGACGTCGATCGTCTCGAAGGGACTGCGGTCGACGATCTTGCGCCGCAGGTACTCGCTCAGGAAGCGGCCCTCGGCGTCGTCGCGCGAGAAGCCGAGCGCGGTCTGGGTCAGGTCGTTGGTGCCGAAGCTGAAGAAGCTCGCCTCCCCGGCGAGGCGGTCGGCGACGAGACAGGCACGGGGCAGCTCGATCATCGTCCCCACCCGGAAGGGAAGCGGCTCGGCGCCGAGCCGCTCGCAGGCCGCCGCCGCGGTGCGCTCGACCAGCTCGCGCATCGCGCTCAGCTCGCGCTCGTAGTCGACCAGGGGGATCATCACCTCCAGCTGCGGCGCCTCGCCTTCGCGCTCGCGCACGGCGACCGCCGCGGCGACGATCGCTGCCACCTGCATCTCGTAGATCTCGGGGAAGAGCAGGCCAAGCCGACAGCCGCGCGTGCCGAGCATCGGGTTGGCCTCCTCGAGCTGGCGCACCCGGTGCAGCTCGCGCTCCTGTTGCGCGACGTCCTCGCCGGCGGCGTGGCGGCGCTCGATCTCGACCAGCAGATCCTCGGCGCGGGGCAGGAACTCGTGCAGGGGCGGGTCGAGCAGCCGGATCGTCACCGGCAGGCCGGCCATCTCGGCGAAAAGCCCTTCGAAGTCGGCCCGCTGCAATGGCTCCAGCTCGGCCAGGGCGGCGCGGCGCGCCGGCTCGTCCTCGGCCATGATCATCGCCTGCATCTTCGGCTGGCGCTCGCCGAGGAACATGTGCTCGGTGCGGCAGAGACCGATGCCGCCGGCGCCGAAGCGGTGCGCCGTCGCGGCGTCCTCGGGCCGGTCGGCGTTGGCCCGCACCCCGAGCCGGCGCAGCTCGTCGCACCACTCGAGCACCGTCTGGAAGTGCTCGTCGACCTCGGCCGGGACGAGCGGCACGTCCTGGGTCGTGACCGTGCCGGTCGAGCCGTCGATCGCGATCTCGTCGCCTTCGCGCAGGACGGTGCCGTCGACGCGCACCTCGGCGGCGTCGAGGTCGATGTCGAGCGCCGAGGCGCCGCAGACGCAGGGCCGTCCCATGCCACGGGCGACGAGCGCCGCGTGCGAGGCCTTGCCGCCCTCCGAGGTGAGGATGCCGCGCGCGGCGTTGAAGCCGGCGACGTCGTCGGCCTCGGTGAAGGGGCGGACGAGGATCACGTCCTCGCCCTCGGCGGCGCGCTTGACCGCGCGCTCGGCGGTGAAGGCGATCGCGCCCTTGGCGGCCCCCGGCGAGGCGGCGACGCCGTCGGCCAGGTGCTCGAGCTCGAAGGCCGGGTCGAAGGAGGGATGCAGGAGCGCCTCCAGCTTGGCGGCGTCGATCTTGGCCAGGGCCTGCTCGCGAGTGAGGATGCCCTCGGCGACCATGTCGACGGCGACCCGCACGGCGGCGTGCGGTGGGCGCTTGGCCGAGCGCGCCTGCAGCATGTAGAGGGTCCCCTCCTCGACCGTGAACTCGACGTCCTGCATGTCGCCGAAGTGGCGCTCGAGCGCGGCGAGGATCTCGAGCAGCCGGGCGTGCGCCTCGGGCAGGATCTCCCCCATCTCGGCCAGGTCGGCGGTGTTGCGCGTGCCGGAGACGACGTCCTCGCCCTGGGCGTCGAGCAGGAAGTCGCCGGAGGGCTCGGGGGCGCCGGTGATCTCGTCGCGGCTGAAGGCGACGCCGGAGCCCGAGCGCTCGCCGCGGTTGCCGAAGACCATCCGCTGCACGTTGACCGCGGTGCCCCAGTCGTCGGGGATGCGGTTGAGGCGCCGGTACTCGATCGCGCGGGCGCCGTTCCAGGAGCCGAAGACGGCGGCGACCGCGCGCAGCAGCTGCTCGCGCGGCGCCTGGGGCAGCTCTTCGCCGGTCTGCTCGGCGAAGATCCGCTTGAACTCGCCGACCAGGCGGCGCAGGTCCTCGGCGTCCAGCTCGGTGTCGAGCGCGACGCCGCGCTCGACCTTGAGCGCGCGGATCGCCTCCTCGAAGAGCATCGAGTCGATGCCACAGACGACGTCGCCGAACATCTGCACGAAGCGCCGGTAGGAGTCCCAGGCGAAGCGCTCGTTGCCGGTCCGCGCCGCGAGGCCGCCGACCGCCTCGTCGCCGAGGCCGAGGTTGAGCACCGTGTCCATCATCCCCGGCATCGACTCGCGCGCGCCGGAGCGGACCGAGACGAGCAGCGGGTCCTCGGGGTCGCCGAGGCGGCGGCCGGCGTCGGCCTCGAGCGCCGCCAGCGCCGCGTCGATCTGCCCCTCGAGGCCGGGCGGGAAGCCGCCCTCGGCGAGGTAGGCGACGCAGGCCTCGGTCGTCACCGTGAACCCCGCCGGGACGACGATCGGCGCCCCCAGCCGCGCCATCTCGGCGATGTTGGCGCCCTTGCCACCGAGCAGCTCGCGCATCTCCTTCGCGCCCTCGGCGAACCCGTAGACGTACTTGGGCTCGGTCACGTCGCGAGCAGGCGTCCCAGGAGCTCCACGTACTGCAGGGTATGACGGTTCTCGAGAAAGTTGGCGCGGACGCTGGCGTGCGCCGCCTCGCCGATCCGCCGGGCACGCTCGGGCTCCTCGAGCAGGCCGGTGACGGCGGCGCCGTAGGCGTCGAGGTCGAAGGGGTTGGGCAGCAGCACCCCGGTCACCCCGTCGACGATCTGGTCGCGGATGCCGCCCGTGGCGCTGGCGACGACCGGCCGCGCCTTCCACATCGCCTCGGTCACGGTCAGGCCGAAGCCCTCCTTGAGGCTCTTCTGGACGACGACCGAGGCCTGGCGCTGCAGGGCGTTGACGATCGCCGCGTTCTCCTCGAGGTCCTCCATCGGCAGGCAGGCGAGGTGGACGCGCCGGCGCACCCGCGGGTCGAGCCGGCGCCAGGCTTCCTCGGTTTCGCCGAGCACGGCGACCCCGTCGGGGTCGTCGGCGACCGAGCCGAGGCTGGGCCCGGCGAGGATCAGGTGCGGGGCGGCGTCGCCCGGGATCGCGTCGGCGAAGCCCTGCATCGCGCCGATCGGGTCCTTGAGCTGGTCCCAGCGCGAGACCTGGACGACCAGCGGCGTCTCCGGCTCGGGCAGGAAGCCCTCGCTGATCAGCTCGCAGCGCCGCTCGACGCGGGTGGTCCCGCCCTCGGGACGGATGAAGATCGCCTCGGCGCCGTCGCGGCGGTCCTCGGCGAGCAGGCCGGTGTGGCGCAGGATCGCCTCGACCTGCGGCGGCGTCATCTCCTGGTTCTTCGGCGAGAGGCCGTCGATCGAGGGCGGCACGATCGCGATCGGCACTCCGCTCTCGCGGCAGACCTCGGGCACGTAGGCCTCGCGCGAGAAGACGCAGGCGTCGGCCTTGGTCACGTAGGGGGCGAGGAAGTCCCAGGCCGAGCGGCTCAGCTCGTTGGTCTCGTCGGCGCCGATGTGGCAGCGCCAGACCACGGTGCGGCCGGACCCCGCGAGGTGGGGGATCAGGCCCGCCGTCTGCGGGTCGTGGAGGAACATCACGTCGCGCGGGCCGACCGCCTCGAGGACGTCTTCCGCGTTGGCCCGCGTCACCTCCTCGTAGACGGCGCGCTCACGCTCGCCCAGCTCGCCGGCGTCGCCGTCCTCGCCGTGCAGGCGGTTGTGCAGGCGCTTGGTCACGGTGAAGAAGTCGGGCGCGCCGGAGATCGTCAGCCAGCGCATCGCGATGTCGAGGCCGCGGGCCAGGCCGACCCAGGACCAGAGCATCTCGGCGACGCCACCGCCGGCCGCGGTCGAGTTGACGTTCCAGAGCTGGCGCTCGGCGAGCAGCGCGCGGCCCAGGTCGAGCCCGACTTCGAGCCGCTCCCAGTCCGCGGCGTCGATCAGGACCCGCATCCGGTCGAGCGAGAGCGGCGGTACCTGTACCTCCCGCGCGGTCACCATCTTGTCGAGAGTACCGCGATAGAGTCCCCGCCCCAATGAGCGCGGGGAGCACACCGACGGACGGTCGATTCCGGGTGGCGATAGCCGGCGGCGGCGTCGCCGGCGCCGAGGCGCTGCTGGCGCTGCGCCACCTGCTCGGCGACCGGGTCGAGATCGAGCTGATCTCCGGCGACAGGCGCCTGGTCCACCGGCCGCTCGCCGTCGCCGAGCCCTTCGGCCTGGGCGAGGGGCGCACGGTCAACCTCGACGGCCTGGCCGAGGAGCAGGGAGCGAGCTTCATCGAAGACGTGCTCGCCGAGGTCGACCCCGAGCGGCGCGTCGCGGTCATGCAGAGCGGCATCGAGCTTCGCTACGACGCGCTGCTGCTGGCGATTGGCGCCCGCGGCGTCGAGCAGCTTCCGGGCGCGCTCACCTACGACGGCGGCCCGCTCGCCAACAGCGCCTACCGCGAGCTGCTCGACGAGCTGGAGCGGGGCGCAGTGCGACGGATCGCCTTCGCCGCGCCGACCGGGCTGCGCTGGTCGTTGCCGCTCTACGAGCTGGCGCTGCTGACGGCGCATCACGCCCGCGAGCACGGCCTCGACGGCGTCGAGCTGGCGCTCGCCAGCGAGGAGGAGCGGCCGCTGGAGATGTTCGGCGAGCGCGCCGGCGAGGCGCTTGCGGCGCTGCTGGCGCAGGCCGGAATCGGGTTCCACGGCTCGCAGGCCCCGGTCGCGGTCAAAGAGGACGGCCTGGGACTGGCCGACGGCAGCTCGATCGCGGCCGACCGGGTCGTCGCCCTGCCGCGGCTCGAGGTGGCGCCGATCCCCGGCGTCCCGCAGGGACCGTCGGGCTTCATCGGCACCGATCTGCAGATGCGCGTCGAGGGGCTGGACGCGGTCTACGCCGCGGGCGACGCGACCTGGTTCCCGCTCAAGCAGGGCGGCATCGCCGCCCAGCAGGCCGACGTCGCCGCCGCGGCGATCGCCTCCACAGTCGTCCCTTCGATTCCGGCCGAGCAGTTCCGCCCGGTCCTGCGTGGCGCCCTGCTGACCGGCGCGGCGCCCCTCTACCTGCGCTCCGGCGTGGGCGAGGATTCCGCTGCGGACCCGGCCGCCGGGGCGGCGCCCCTCTGGTGGCCGCCGGCCAAGGTCGCGGCCCGCCACCTGGCGCCCTACCTGGGCGGCTCCGGCGAGGACGCGACCCTCGACGACGTGCCGCCCCTCCAGGACGAGGAGCTGGACGAATCGGCGGCCGACCACCGCGAGGCGGTCGAGCTGGCGCTCGCCGGCGCCGACGCCGACGCCCGCTGGCAGGACTACGCCGGCGCCCTGCGCTGGCTCGACCTGGCCGAGCAGCTCAACCTCACCCTGCCGCCCGAGTACGCCGAGAAGCGCCGCCGCTGGATCGCCGCGGGTTCCTGAGCCAGACGGTGATCCGCCAGTCGCCCGGCTCTCGCTGCGGGCGACCCCAATCCCCCACAGCTCTTCGAGCGCGCGCCGCACGGAGTTGCGGGGGCAGGTCGCGGTGGGGGGGGTCGGTGTCGCTGTGAGCGCAAACTCCTGCCAGATCGACCTGTCCAGCCATGTGGCCCCCACATGGCCTCGGAGTCCGCGTTCCGTGGGGCCGGGATAGGGACAGAATCGACCCCCATCCCGCAAACCGTGCTCAGAAGCCAAGTGCGAACTTAGCGTCCTCGGTCATCATCACGCGGGAGACCACACGCAACGGCCCTGCAAATCGGCCACTTTTGATGTTCGTGGGGACAGCGGTGGGGACGTGAGGGTCAATGGGCGGTGCGGCGCTCTCGGAATCCTTCGATGGAGGATTCCAGGATGACTTTCCATTCGTCGGTCAACGGGGCCGTCCCCCACTCCGCGATCAGGTGCCAAGCGACGTACTCCAGCGGGACGCGGCCGGTCGGAACATGCAGGCCCCGGACCTCCTCTCCGTCGAGGCGGCCATGGAAGTGAACGTGGGCCGGGGGATACGTGTAGTCGGGCCTGGGCGGATCGCGATCGTACTCCCAGCGGATGAGCGTCGATCCTGGCGAGTCGTCGGCTTGGAGCCGGTAGCGATAGGAGACGGTCTGGCAATGCTTGCCGCCGTCCGGGTCGTCCACGACACGGACCACCTGCTGCGCAAACAGAGTCCGCGGTGTTCCGGGCAGCTCCAGGGGCGGATCGTCACCGCCCTCCAGGCGCTTGATGAGGAAAAGGTCCGTCTCCCCCGGTATCTCGATCAGGGAAAGGCGCGACTCGGTGAGCGTCGTGTTGAGGACGCGGTTGAGGTGGTCCGTAAATCGCTGAGCTGCGCTGCCGCTGCTAGAGGCGACCGTTCTGACCGATCCGCAGGAGGGCGACCAGCTCGCTCACGCCGGGATCGGCCTCGTCGAGGTCGCCAGCCTCGTACGCGCCCCTGAATTCGGCGACGGACATGCCCGCAAGCGCTTGCGTGCGAGCCTCCAAGTACTCGGCGTACTCCTTCGCAGAGGGCTCATAGACCTCCGTGCCTGCATCCGTCACGAGAACGCTATTCATAGCCCAGAGAATGATAGGCCAGCCGGACGGATACTCGCCGGAGACGATCAGCAGACTCATTCGTGCTCGTACTCGGCGGCGAGCTGCCCCTCGTCCACTGGTGCCTGATCCGCCGCCGAACCCAACCGCGAACCCTCGGCCTTGAGGCTGCAAGCGACGCTTTTGCCGCATGAAGCCGACCATGAATCGTTGACCATTCATCCAGACGCTCGGGAGTGCGATCTTCGCCAAGGCGCACCACGTAATCATTGGCTTCTTCGACCGCGATCATCAGCTCCTCGGGCATGTCAAGCACCTGCAAATGCGCCATCGCCCCGGCGAGGCGATCCATTCGTCCGAAGACATGAGGACCCATGGCTACCAGTGCTCTGCGCGTACGAACCCAAGACGCTTGCTCGGTGCTGAGCACATCACTGGCCCGTTCGAGTAGGTTGGGCTCCCGGTTGGGCGGCATTTCGCGTAGTTCCGTCACGGCCGGATACAGCGCCCCGAGAAAGCCCGCGAAGGCTCGCCGCCTCTCTACCCGTGCGGCCTCCGACCGCTGTACCGCGCTGATCTTCAGGCTTCCCGCCAAGCCAATCCCCGAACCGCCGAAGGCCCCGACCAGTCCTGCGATTGCCGCGTCCATCATTCAAGTCTCGTCAACACGCACGACAGAAATGCGCGAGCCGTGCATCCCTTCGGTGCCAGCGGTCAACCCTCAGCCACCCACTCCCGTGAACCGACCGAGCCGCGTCCCGCCCGGCTCCCAGCCCATCCCGTCGAGCAGTTCCTCCGGTGGGATGCCAAGGGAACCGGCGAGCTTGACCACCGTGTCCACGCGTGCAACTCGTTCGCCGCGCTCCAGTTGCCCGACCGCCGTGCGGTGCAGGGACGCCCGCACGGCCAGCTCTTCCTGGGAGAGCTTCGCTCGCCTGCGGCAGTAGGCGAGGTTGCGGCCGAACTGGTCGGCGACTCTCATCCCTCTCCTCCTCTTCCTTCTCCACGAACCCGCCCGGCCGGTAGTCGCCAGGCTTCCAGGTGATCCCGTCGAGCAGCGTGGCCGGTTCGACCCCGAGGGCACCGGCCAGCTTGACCAGCGTGTCGATCCGCGGCATTCGCGCCTCACGCTCCAAGAGGCCGATCTCGGTGCGATGCAGACCGGCACGGAAGGCGATCTCCTCTTGGGTGATACCGGCGGACTCGCGAGCGCGTAGAAGGTTCGCCGAGAAGCGCTCGGCGACCGGGTCGGAGGCGCGCGGGCTCATTGGGAGACCTCGCCTGCGCCGCCCAACTGGCCGATCAGGTGCGCCAGTGCGTCGTGCTCGGTGACGACCCGCTCGTACTCGTTGCTCCCGTCGATGATCCGGGCGAGTCGGGCCACGACCTCGCGCACCTCGGTAGCTCGCTACCGTTCCCGCTGCGGCGGGGCGAGCAATCCTTGACCCGTCGCCACGGGGCCGGCGTCACCAGCGCGCGGCCCCACTTATGTTTCGACGGAAGCCTAGCAGGCTTTGACAAATCTATTATGAACCCGCGCCTTCCTCAAAATCCGCAAGCTCAGCGCTCTCTCGGCAAGGCAATCCGCGAGCTACGTCACAAGAAGGGCGCCAGCCTGGAAATGCTGGCCAGCGAAGCGGGCATCACGCGCAACATGCTCTCGCTGATCGAGCGCGGTCAAGGCAATCCATCCTGGGTCACCGTGCGCGGCATCGCATCGGCTCTCGACATGTCGGTCTCCGAGCTGGCGAAGGCCGCCGAGAGACTCGAAAGCTAGTCGCGAAGGCGACGGTGCGCGACCTCATAGACGGTCGCGGCGTTCGACTCGGGAGGGTGGTGGCGAACGCCGAAGGCGATGTATCGCAACTGGCCGCGACCGGCGACGATCTCCACCTGGAACACCATTCCGAAGCGACCGGCCGGGGGCGGCAGGTAGACCTTGAGGCAATGCGGTAGCTCGGTGCCTTCGCTGCCCTCGGCTTCGCAGAGGCGCAGCTCGTCGCGCGGCACGCCTCCGCCCTCGAAGCGCCTCCGCGCAGCGTGGGCGGCATCCGCGCCCGCCTCGCTCGCCCGCTCAATGTCTGCGTCGAACAGAGCGTCGTCAAAGACCGCCGGTGCGGGCGGCCGCCCCTTGGTAAAGCTCTACCCCTCGCCGTCAGGCGGAAGGAACGGCCCGTGCTCGGCCTCGAAAGCCGCGAACTCCTCGTCGGTGGCCTCGCGAGCGCCAGCGCGCGCGCGAATCTCTTTCAGCGAGGGCCGGGACTCGCGCGTGATTACGAACTCGTCCTCGCCGCGCTCCTCGGTGACGACGAAATCGCCCTCCAAGCCACCGCTCACCTTGATGTGAAGCTGCTGCTTCATCGGGGAAATCATCGCAGAGCCCGCGGTCAGGGTCGAATCCTGTCCGACGCCCTCCCCCCCGACCCATCCGCCGCCTCAGCGCCGCGCGAAGCGGCAGTCAAGGGCGCGCAGCGCCCGTACCCCCGGCAGGGGATTTGATCTCCATCGAAGCCGGGGCGGTTTACCCCCTCTGACCCCGCAATCCCTGCTCAGAAGCCAAGTGCGAACTTGGCGTCCTCGGACATCATCTCCGGGCTCCAGGGGGGGTCGAAGACCATCTTCGGGTGGACGCCGGAGACGCCGGGGAGGTCGCTGACGAACTCGCGCATCTGCTCGGAGACCTGGGGGCCGATCGGGCAGGCGGGGGTCGTCAGGGTGAAGGTGACGTAGACCTGGTCGCCCTCGATGTCGACGTCGTAGACGAGGCCGAGGGAGACGAAGTCGAGGCCGAGCTCGGGGTCGATGACCTCCTCGAGGGCCTCGAGGACGTCGTCCTCTGTCAGCGCGGGAGTTTCGCTCTCGGACACGGGGCAATGGTACCCGGACCGGTCCGCGCGACGGGGGCGTCGGCTAGTCTCGCGGCTCGCAGATGGCCGACGAGGGGACAATCGTGCGCAGGTCGATCGGGATCGTCTTCTCCGACGGGGGCCTGCTGGCGCTCAGCGCCGTGCGGCCCGAGGGCGCCGAGGGCCACGGCGACGAGGAGGTCGCCGCGGTGCTGTGCAACGCCGACGGCGCCCCGGTCGAGGTCTCCGAGGCGCTGCTCTCCACGGAGTACGGGCCCGACGGCGTCCAGCGCCGCGCCACGCTCGAGCTCTGGGTGGAGGACGACGACGAGCAGCCCTTGCGGGGAGGCGGCACCCTGATCAGCGCCGCCTCGGTCGAGCACACCGGCCTGCGCGGCGGCATCGCCTTCTTCCGCTGGTCGGTGGACGGCCGCGAGGGTCTCGGCCACTACGAGGTGCTCCGCGCCGATGGCTGAGATCGAGGCGATCGTCAGCGACTTCGGCGGCGTGCTGACCACGCCGCTGATCCAGTCCTTCATGGCCTTCCAGGACGAGACGGGAATCTCCGTCGAGGTCCTCGGCAAGGCGATGCAGTCCGCCGCCGAGGAGAACGACGGCGAGAACCCGCTCTTCGAGATGGAGCGGGGCGAGATCACCGAGGCCGCCTTTCTGGCGATCCTCACCGACAGCCTCGAGCCGCTGCTCGGTCACCGCCCCGCGATGCACCGCTTCAAAGAGATCTACTTCGAGGCGCTCGACCCCAACCCGCCGATGATCGACCTGATGCGCGAGCTGAAGGAAGCCGGCTATCGGATGGCGATGCTGACCAACAACGTGCGCGAGTGGGAGCCGCTCTGGCGCTCGATGCTGCCCGTCGACGAGATCTTCGAGACGGTCGTCGACTCGGGCTTCGTCGGCTGCCGCAAGCCCGAATCGCGGATCTACGAGCTGACCCTGGAGCGGATCTGTCGTCCGGCCGAATCCTGCCTCTTCGTCGACGACGTGCTCGTCAACTGCGAAGGCGCCCGCAAGGCCGGACTGCACGCCGTCCACTTCCAGGACAACGAGCAGGCGATCGCCGAGATCCGCGCTGCGCTTCGTTGAAGGGTTGTGCGCGCTATGAGCACAAAACCCTTCAACGAAGCCCGCGCGGGCTCGGCTCAGTTGTCCGAGCCGGCGCGGTCCCAGACGTAGAGGTCGACGGCCTCGATGGCGAGCTCCATCTGACGGGGCGGCGAGAGCAGGCCGAGGACGAGCTCGAGGGCGTCGTCCTCGGTGACGCCGGCGTCGACCGCCTCCTCGCCGCGGAAGCCGGCAGCGAGCTTGAGGGCCTCGCGGCGGTTCTTGCCGAGCGAGCCGAAGGCGCCCATGAGGAAGTCGCGGTTCGGCACCGGATGCCCGACCTCGAGCGAGCCGTGCCAGGCGGCGAGCATCGAGAGGTCGTGCTCGTCGAGCTCGGAGAGCGCCTTCGCGTAGTGGGTCTCGAGCTCGTCGTCGGGGATCTCGTCGACCCAGGCGCGGACGGCCTCGCCGAGCAGCTGGCGGCGCGCCTCCCGCCCGATCGAGTCCGCGATCGCGCGGATCGCGTCGGCGGGGTCTACGAAGCAGAGGGCCATCTGGGCGCAATCTAGAGGCGGCGGGAGACGGCAAAGCGGTGCGTGAAGTGCGGCGTTTGCGGCATTCGGACGCGCCGCCGCCGGACCTATGCTGGGTCGCTCGCCCCGATGCCGCTGAAACTGATCCAGGGACCCCCGAACTCCGGCCGCGCGGGCCGGATCCGGCGCGGCCTGATCGACGTCCTCGACCGCGACCCGGTCCTCGTCGTCCCCACCCTCGACGACGTCTACGAGTTCGAGCGCGAGCTCTGCGTCGAGGGAGCCGTCCTCGGCGCAGAGGTGATGACCTTCGGCGGCCTCTTCCGCGCCGTCGCCGCCGCCGGCGGCGCCCCGCCGGGCGCCGTCCTCACCCCGGCGCAGCGGCTCGGGGCGATTGGGGCCGCCGTCGCCGAGCGGCGCGGGGCGCTCGGGCCGCTGCGCGCCTCGGCCCGGCGGCCGGGCTTCCCGCAGGCGCTCGGGCGGCTGCTCGACGAGCTGCAGTCGGCGGGCATCGAGCCCGACGATGTCGAGGCGGCGGCCGGGACGCTCGAGGGCTCGGCCTACCTCGGCGACATCGCCAGCCTCTTCGCCGCCTACACGCAGCTACGCGACCGGCTCGGCTTCGCCGACACGCACGCGATCGCCCGAGGGGCGATCGGCCTGCTCGAAGCCGGCGGCGCCAAGTGGTGGCGGCGCCCCGTCTTCCTCTACGGGCTCGACGACCTCACCCCCAACCAGCTGGCGCTGATCCGGGCGCTGGCGCCGCTGACCGAGGTGACGGTGACGCTGCCCTACGAGCGGGGACACGCGGCGCTGGAGGACCGCAGCGCGCCGCTGCGCGCGGCGCTCGCGGAGATTGGCGACCCCGAAGTCGAGGAGACGCCGGCGGACCCCGGCAACACCAACTCGCCGCTCCTCTTCCACCTCGAGCGAGGGCTGGGCGCCGAGGAGCCCGAGCGCCTCCCCCGCGACGCCGAGAGCCTGGTCTTCCTGCGCTCGGCCGGCGTCCGCGGCGAGGCCGAGGCGATCGCGCTCGAGGTGGCGCGGCTGCTCGCCGCCGGCGAGAACCCCGAGGAGATCGCGATCGTCGTCCGCGACCCGGCGCGGCGCGGACCGCTGCTCGCCTCGCTGCTCGAGTCCTGCGGGGTGCCGACCGCGCTCGAGGCGGAGGTCCCGGTCGCCTGCACCGCGGTCGGGAGCTCGCTCGCCGTGCTGCTCGAGGCCGTCCTCGGCACCGGGCGGGCGAGCGACCTGCTGCGCTACCTGCGCGGCCCGGCCGGCGAGTCGCCCGAGCGGGTCGACTGGTTCGAGCGCCGCCTGCGCCGCCGGCGAGTGCGAACCGCGGCGGCGGCGCTCGAGCTCTGGGAGGAGCGCTACGAAGAGCCGCCCGCCGACGTCGCCCGCGTGCGCGAGACGGCCAGTCAGCCGAGCGAGCTGGCCGCCGCGGTGGCCTCGATCGCCGCGGCGATGGGCGCGCGAGCCGGCACCGAGATCGAGGCGCGGGCGGCGGGCGCGATCGCGGTCGCGATGTCCGAGCGCGCCGCGGTCGAGGGGCTGGCGCCGCCGCCGGCCACGATCGCGCGCGAGCTGACGGCGATCTCGGTGCGCGTCTGGAGCGGCCCGGTCGAGGACCGGGTGCGGATAACCGACCCACGCCGGGTGCGGGCGGCGCGCTTCGACAACGTCTTCGTCGCCTCGCTGCAGGACGGCGAACTCCCGCGCGCCGGCGGACGCGGCGACCCCTTCCTCTCCGAGTCTCTGCGCGAAGCGCTCGGCCTGCCGCCGCGCCGCGACGAGGAGGCCGAGGAGCGCTACCTCTTCCACGCCTGCCTGGCGCTGCCGCGACGGCGCCTCTTCCTCTCCTGCCGCGACAGCGACGAGAACGGCGTCGCCGAAGCGCCGTCCCCCTTCCTCGACGAGATCGAGCGGCTGCTGGAGCCGGGCGAGGGCGACGTCCGCGGCCGCGGCCTGGCCGAGGTCGTGCACAGGGTCGCCGACGCCCCCTCGGAGGACGAGCTGGCGCGGGCGATCGCCGCCTGGGGACCGGCAGCCGAGTCGCGGCGACTGCTGGAAGTCGCCGGCGCCGGGGACGAGGTGGCGACGCGGGTCGAGGCGCGCCTGGCGGCCGCCCGCAACGCCGAGGCGGCGACGCGGGCGCCGGGCCCCCTCTCCAACCCGGCGGTGATCGAGGCGCTGGGCGGGGTCAGCGCCTACGGCGGCACGACGCTGGAGGAGTTCGACCGCTGCTCTTATCGCTGGTTCGTCTCGCACGAGCTCTCGCCGCAACCGCTCGACCCGCTCCCCGACCCGCTCGTCCAGGGCGGAATCGTCCACGCCGCCCTCTGCGCCCTCTACGAAGAGCGGCCCGGCGGCGAGGCGCTGCCCCGGCCCACCACGCTGGGCGCCTGGATCGCCCGCGGACGCGAGCTGGTCGCCGAGATCGCCGAGGGGCGCGGCATCGGCCGGCACCCGGCCGAGCGGGCGATGCTGGCCCGGGTCGAGGGGCTGCTCGCCCGCTTCCTCGGCGAGGAGGCCGGCCGCGAGGAGGGCGCCTTCGAGCCCTGGCTGCTGGAGGCGGCCTTCTCCGAAGCGGAGGACGCCGCGATGCCGGCGCTGGAGATCGACGACTGGCGCCTGCACGGTGCCGTCGACCGCGTCGACCGCGCGCCCGACGGCCGCGCCCTCGTCCTCGACTACAAGCTCTCCGGCAAGGTCACGCCGCGCGAGAAGCTGGAGGAGGAGGCGAAGCTGCAGCTGCAGCTCTACCTGATCGCCGTCGCCGAGCTCTGGGGGGCCGACGCCGGCGGCGGCCTCTACCACCCGCTGCGCGGGACCTCGGAGCGGCGGCCGCGCGGGCTCGTGCGCGAGGACATCGCCGCCGAGCTCGCCGGCTACGGCCTCTCGCGGACCGACAAGGTCGGCGCCGAGGAGCTCGACGAGCTGCTCGCCGACGCCCGCCGCCGCGCCGGCGAGATCGTCGCTCGCATGCGCGCCGGCTGGATCGAGCGCGACCCGGGACCCCGCCCCGGCCTGCGCAACCACGGGGTCTGCCCCCAGTTCTGCGAGTTCGCCCCGATCTGCCGCCGCGACCGGGCGCCGGTCGAGCCTGCCGCCGACGAAGAGGAGGACGAGCGGTGAGCGGGCGCGAGCCGACCGCCGAGCAGCGCGCGGCGATCGAGGCGAGCGCCGGCGACGTCCTCGTCGAGGCCGGCGCCGGCACCGGCAAGACCGGGGTGATCGTCGACCGCTACTGCCGGCTGGTCTGCGAGCAGGGCGTGCCGCCCAACTCCATCCTCGCCTTCACCTTCACCGACAAGGCCGCCGCCGAGCTGCGCCAGCGGATCCGCGCCGAGCTCGAGCGGCGGGCAGATGCCGGCTCGGAGCACGCCCGCGAGCTGCTGCCGCGACTCGGCGGCGCCTGGGTGACGACGATCCACGGCTTCTGCAACCGGCTGCTCGCCGGCCACCCGGTCGCGGTCGGCGTCGACCCGGGGTTCCGCGTGCTCGACGCCGCCGAGACCGAGCGGGCCGCGACCGAGGCCTTCGACGAAGCGCTCGAGGAGCTCCTCGCAGCGGGCGGCGCCGAGCGCGAGCGCACGGTCGCCGCCTTCGACGTCGGCGGCCTGCGGGCGACCGTGCTCGGCGTGCACGCCGAGCTGCGCAGCCGCGGCGAGGACGAGCCGCGACTGCCGGACCCCGGCGAGCCCGACGTGCAGGGAGCGCTGCGCGAGGCGGCGCGGGTCGCCGCCGAGACCCTCGGCGAGCTGAAAGCCGGCAGCGCCAACCACGAGCTGGTCGAGCGCGCCTCGGCCCTGCTCGAATCGACCGAGGGCGTCCCGGGCCTGGACGCGATCGCCTCGCTGCGGACGAGGAGCACGGCGAAGCCGATGGCCGCCTACCGGGAGGCGATCGAGGCCGCGACCAGCCGCGTTGCCGAGGCGGGCGAGGGCGGTCTCGCCTACGGCCACGTCGCCGAGCTGCTCGGCCTCTTCTCGGCGCGCTTCGCCGCCGCCAAGGAGAGACGCGCCGGAGTCGACTTCGAGGACCTGCAGCTGCTCGCCGCGCGCCTGCTCGAGCGGACCGAGACCGGCGCCGCCTACCGGGAGCGCTTCGGCCACATCCTCGTCGACGAGTTCCAGGACACCAACCGTCTGCAGCTGCGCCTGATCGAGGCCCTGCGCGGCCCGCGGACGCAGGTGACGGCGGTCGGCGACGAGCTGCAATCGATCTACGGCTTCCGCCACGCCGACCTCGACGTCTTCCGCGAGCGCCGCGCCGCGATCGAGGCCGGCGCCGGCGAGGCGATCCCGCTCAGCGGCAACTTCCGCTCCCGACCCGAGGTGGTCGGCGCCGTCAACGCGATCGGCGAGCGGTTGCTCGACGGCTACGCGCCGCTGCGCGTCGGCGCGGAGCCCGGCCAGCCGCAGCCGCCCGGCGCAAGCCCAGCGGTGGAGCTGCTGCTGACCGGCCGCGACGGCTGGGACGAGCCGGGGATCGAGCTCGACCCGGTGACCGACGCCCGCACTCCCGCCAACCAGCTCGCCGAGGCCCGCTTCCTCGCCGCCCGCCTGCGCGAGCTCGCCGACCAGGGGATCGAGCGCTCCGCGATGGTCGTCCTGCTGCGCGCCTTCACCCGGCTCGACGCCTACGAGGACTCGCTGGAGCGAGCCGGCCTGCGCCCCTACGTCGTCGGCGGGCGCGGCTACTGGTCCCAGCAGCAGGTCGCCGACGTCTGCGCGCTGCTGGCGACGATCGCCAACCCGCTCGACGACCAGGCCCTGCTCGGCGCCCTCGCTTCGCCCGCCTGCGGCGTCGCGCCCGACACGCTCTGGCTGCTGCGCGCCGCCGCCGGCGACGGGCGCCACCTCTGGCCGGCGGTCGAGCGGGCGGCGGGGCAGGGCTCGGAGGAGGCCGAGATCGCGGCGGAGTGGCTGGAGCAGGTCCCGGCGGCCGAGCTGGAGCTCTTGGGCGCCTTCGCCGCGCGGATCGCCGGGCTGCGCCGGCGAGCGGCCTCGCTGCCGCTCGCCGGCCTGATCGAGGCCGTCGTCACCGAGACCGGCTACGACCTGGCGGTGCTGATGAGACCGGCCGGCGCGGCCCGCTTCGCCAACGTGCGCAAGCTGACGCGCCTGGCAGCCGAGTACGAGGCCGCCGAGGGGCGCGACCTGCGCGGCCTGCTCGACTTCCTCGCCGCCCGCGCCGACGCCGATGCCGACTCGCAGGCGGCGACCGCGCTCGAGGGGCACGACGGGGTGCGGATCATGACCATCCACAGCGCCAAGGGCCTCGAGTTCGACGTCGTCGCCATCCCCCACCTCTCGCGCCCGCTGCTCGCCCAGGTGCGCGCTCCCCTGCTCAGCGTCGGCCGCGAGCCGGAGGCGCCGCGGGTCGGGATGCAGCTGCGCCGCCTCGGCGCGCGCGCCGTCAACCTCTACGCGCAGCGCCGGCTGCTCGAGGAGGCGCAGGCGCGGGAAGCCGAGGAGGAGCTGCGCCTCTTCCACGTCGGCGCCACGCGCGCCCGCGAACGGCTGCTGCTCAGCGGTGTGGTCCGCCCCTCTCCCTCCTCTCGCGCGAACCACGGCGAGGCGGTGGTCGAGCGCATCGTCGCCGCCTTCGACGTCGACCGCGAGCGCGACTCGACCCTGGTCGTCCCGCCACCCGAGCCGCGGCCGGGCCTGGAGGCGACCTTCGCGCCTGCGGAGATCGCGGTCCGCGTCAACCTCGCCTCGGCCGAGCGGGCCAAGGAGCTGGCCGCCGTGCGCAAGGAGCCCGACGCGGCGCGCGACGCCGGCACGGGGCCGGCGCCCCTGATAGCGGCGCGGGTCGCCCGCGCGGCACGAATGCCGCTCTCCTACACCGCGATCTCCGAGCTCGGGGGGCACGCCTCCGATCTCCCCCTCCCCGAGGGCAGTGGCGACTCAGTGCGGGAGGAGCGGGCGGCGCGGGGCATCGCCGTGCACGAGCTGCTCGAGTGGAGCGCGCGGAACGAGTGGCGCGAGCCGGCCGCCGCCGGGGAGCTGCTGGAGCCGGTCCGGGCCTGGCTCGCGTCGGACTTCTTCGCCGAGCGCGTGCGGGACGCGCCGTGCCGGGCCGAGCTGCCGCTGCTGGTCGAGGTCGCCGGCACGGTCCTGCGCGGCTCGATCGACCTGCTCGTCGAGGCGGACGGGCGGCCGCCGCTGATCGTCGACTACAAGACCGATCGCCTCGACGGCGCCGGCCTCGCCGAGCACGCCGCTCGCTACGAGATCCAGCAGGCGATCTACGCGCTCGCCGTCGCCGAGGCGCGCGGCGCGTCCGAGGTCGAGCTCGCCTACGTCTTTCTCGAGCGCCCCGAGGAACCGGCCGTCGCAACCTGGGACGCGGCGCGAATCGAGGCCGGCCGCGACCTGCTGGAAGCCGAGATCTTGAGAATTCGCACGCAAACCGGGACGCCCTGACCAAGCAGGTCAAGGACGCAGGGAGCGTGGCGTGCTCCGCACGCGAGCGACCGAGGACGCCGACGTGCGCCGGTCAGGGCGTCCCGGCAGCGAGCTTCTCGGCCAGCTCGTCCAGCCTGAGCTCTTTCAGCCCCTCCCCCACCGCGTCGAGCTCGGCGGCGCAGTAGGCGACCAGCTCGCGACCCTCGCTGCAGAGGTCGAGGGTCTCGCGCAGGCCGGCCTGGCCGGAGTCGAGCCGGTCGATGATCTGCTCCAGCCGCTCGACCGCGGCCTCGTAGGAGTCAGGCGTCGCGCTCGGGTCTCGCTCGGACTCTGCCATCGCTGAAGCGAAGGCTAATCAGCTCGGCGGCGCGGGCGTCCGCCGCGCTCGAGATCGGCTCGCCCTCCTCGCCCTCGACCAGCGCGTAGCCGCGCTCGAGCGTGCGCTCGGGTTCGTGCGCGCGCAGCGCCACCTCGGCGCGGTGCAGGGCCTCGCGGCGGCGCTCCGTGTCGGGGCCGGCCGCGCGCCGGCGGGCGCGCTCCAGCACGACGCTCGCCAGCCGGCGCTGAAAGCCGAGCCGCTCGGCGAGGCCGCGTTCGGAGGCGGCGCGGATCTCGCGCGTCTTCTGGTTGAGCCCGAGCCGTTCGCGGCGCAGCGCCCGCGCCGGTCCGCGGGCGAGCGCGACGAGGTGCGGGGTGCGGGCGCGGACGGCGCCGTCGGCGGCCCGCTGCAGGGAAGCGGCCCTGCGCCCCAGCTCCCCTCTCGCCACCCGGCAGTCGAGCGGCACCGCCGCCTCGGCCGCGTGGGTCGGGGTCGAGCAGGCGACCGCGGCGACGTCGTCGATCAGGGTCGAGTCGCGCTCGTGGCCGACGGCGCTGATCACCGGCACGCGCAGCATCGCCACGGTCCGGCACAGGGTCTCGTCGCAGAAGGCCCAGAGGTCGGCGAGGCTGCCGCCGCCACGGGCGACGACGATCGCCTCGACCTCGGGCCGGGCCGCGAGGTCCTGGATCGCCGCCGCGATCGCCGGCGCCGCGTGACGGTCCTGCACCGGCGCGAAGGCCCAGACCACGGTCCCCCGCCAGCCGCGGCGCTCCAGCCCCGCCAGCAGGTCGCGGCGGGCGGCGCCCGACTCCGCCGTGACGACGCCGATCGTCTTCGGCAGCAGCGTGCGCGGCAAGCGGCGCTGCAGCTCGAACAGCCCCTCCGCCCGCAGCTGCTTGCGCAGGGCCTCGAGGCGGGCCAGCAGGTCGCCCTCGCCGGCGAGGCGGATGTGGGTGGCGCGGAAGTAGAAGGCCGGCGAGGCCTGGGCGCCGCCGCGATAGTAGTCGGGACCGCCCGCGATCACGACTTCGGCGCCGTCGCGCAGCCCCCCCTCCGGCAGCTCCAGCTTCTCGAGCTCGTTGAGCCAGATCGCGCAGGGAATCGCGCCCTCGGCGTCGCGCAGCTCGAAGTAGGCCTGGGCTTTGCTGCGGCTGAGCCCGGTCACCTCGCCGATCAGCGAGACGCGGGCGCGGCGTCGCATCTCCTCTTCCAGCTTGCGCGCGTAGCGGCCGACCGCGAACGGCCCGGGCAGCGCTACGAGGTCTGGTGCCAGCGCTTTGCCCACTGCTTCAGCTCTTCGATCGCCGGGCGAAGATCGGTGCCCTTCTCGGTCAGCGAGTAGGTGACGTGCACCGGCGTGCCCGGCTCGACCTCGCGCCCGACCAGGCCCTCGTCCTCCAGCTCGCGCAGCCGCTGCGAGAGCAGGCGGTCCGAGACGCCCGGCACGGTCCGCGTCAGCTCGCCGAAGCGCAGCGGGCCGTCGGTGAGCGAGCAGAGGATGGCGCCGGTCCAGCGCTTGCCGATCAGCTCGATCGCCGCGTGGTAGTACGGACAGACGCCGTTTCCCTCGACGGCTTGATCTTGGGTCGCCGACCCGGCCTCCACTGTCATAGGAGCTTACTGAACGTAAGTGACGCGCCCTCGCGCCTCAGTCCGCGCAGGCCCCGGTGTTGACCTCGCCGGCCATTTCGCCCAGCGCCGCTTCGACGACGCTGTCGGGAACGGCGAAGCCGCCGGGGGCGCCCGCGGTCGTCGTCGCGAAGACGGTGCCCATGACCCGCCCGCGCGTGTCGACGATCGGGCCGCCGGAGTTGCCGCTGCGCACGCTGCCGCGCAGCGAGACGATCGCGCGGCGGAGCGGCCCGCGGCCGTAGGAGTCCTCGGCGATCGTGTCGCGCGTCTCGCCGAGGCGAGCCGGCACGGCCGAGTAGGGGCCGTTTTCGGGGTAACCGAGGATCGCGCCGGCGTCGCCGCTCTTCGGCGCGGGCGCGATCGGCAGCAGCGGCAGGCCGGCGTCGACCCGCAGCAGAGCGAGGTCGTTGCCGGGGTCGTAGTAGACGGGCGTCGCGTCCAGCGACGCGCCCCCCTGCGTCGTCACGGTCGTGTCGCTCTCGCCGGCGACGACGTGCGCGTTGGTGACGACCACGCCCGGCGCGGCGACCCAGCCGGAACCCTCGACGCCGAGCCCGCAGGCGGTGCCGAGCACGCGGACGACCGAGGCGCCGGCGCGCGCCACGTCGGGGTCGGAGGCGGTCCGCGGGTCCGGCGGCGCCACCGGCGCGGCCGGCCCGACGATCGACGGCGCCGGATCGACCCGGTTGAGCGCTCGCAGGACCGGGCCCGTCGGGGGCAGCACGTCGTTGAGGCTGCGCAGGATCAGCGAGCGCTGCACGTCGGCGCGCAGGCGGGTCGTGCCGGGAGCGTGCAGGGCGACGGCGCCGAAGACCCAGACGAGTCCGAGCGCCACGGAGGCGATCAGCGCCGCCCCCCCGGCGCCGTCGGCGAGGTGCAGACCGCGGCCGCGGACGAGTTTCGCGCGCAGGCCGAGGGCGAAGCTCTCCAGGGCCACCGCCATCACCGCGCCGCCGAGCAGAGCGCCGAGCGCCGCGCAGAGCGGCGCGTAGGGCGATTCGGCCCCCTGGTTGAGCAGCAGCGGGCCGACGCGACTGCCGACGAAGGCACCGAGCGCGAAGCCGCAGAGGGTCAGGGTGCCGACGATCAGGCCCTGGCGATACCCCCACATGGCGAGCGCCAGCGTGAACGCGACTATGCCCCAGTCGAGGACGGTCATCGCTCCCAATGGAAGCAGGGAAAGCGGCCCGGCGCCTCTAATAGCTTTGTCGAGATGAGCCCTCTCACGCCCGAGGTGGAGCGGCGGCGCCGTCTCGTCACCCGCATGGCCCCGCTGGCGGCGATCGCCATCGTCGCCTTCGTCCTCGGCGCGGTCGCGGGGACGCCGGGCTCGCCGGCGCGGGAGGCGGCGAAGCGGTTCGCGGACGCCTGGGCCAAGCGCGACTTCGCCGCGATGTACCGGGAGCTGAACGCCGCCTCGCAGCGGCGGATCGGGCTCAACGACTTCGTCGTCGCCTACCGCGACGCGGATGCCACGGCGACCCTGCGCACGCTCGACCCGCGATCGCCGGGCGACCCCGCCTCGCGCTCGGGCGGCTCGGTCGTGCCGGTGCCGGTCGAAGCCGAAACCGTCGCCTTCGGCCCGGTCGAAGGCGAGGTCGAGCTGCCCTACGCCGAAGGCGGGATCGCTTGGGACGAAAGCCTCGTCTTCCCCGGCCTGCGTCCGGGCGAGCGCCTCGAAAGCCAGGTCAAGCTGGCGCCGCGGGCGGCGATCCTCGCCGCCGACGGGACGCCCCTGGCGATCGGGCCGGCGGAAGCGCGGGCGCACCCGATCGGCAGCGCCGCGATCGACGTGACCGGCGAAGTCGGCGCGGCCGCAGAAGACGAAGCCGAGGCGCTGGCCCGCAAGGGCTTCCCGCCCGGCACCCCGGTCGGCGTCAGCGGCCTCGAGCGAGCGTTCAACGCCCGGCTCGCCGGCAAGCCGGGCGGTGCGCTGCTGGCGGTGGACGAATCGGACTCCTCGCGGACGCTCGCCGAAGCCGAACCGCAGCCCGGCGCTCCGGTCAAGACGACGATCCACGCCGACCTGCAGGAAGCGGCCGTCGCCGCCCTCGCCGGCCGCCTCGGCGGCATCGCCGTCCTCGACGCCCGCAACGGGGACGTGCGGGCCCTGGCGGGCCAGGCCTTCTCCGCCCCGCAGCCGCCCGGCTCGACCTTCAAGATGGTCACGACCGCGGCGGCGCTGCAGAAGGGCGTCGTCTCGCTCGACGACGAATTCGAAGTCACCGAAGGAGTGAACGTCGGCGGTCGCTTCATCGAAAACGCCAACGGCGAGCTCTGCGGCGGCACCTTCCGGGAAGCGTTCGCCGAGTCCTGCAACGCCGACTTCGCCCCGCTCGGCCCCAAGATCGGCAACGACGACCTGGTGGCGACGGCGGAGCGGTTCGGCTTCAACTCGCCGCCGTCGCTCTACGCGCCGAAGTTCGTCGCCGAAGTCGAACCGGCCGAATCGACGATCCCCACCGAGATCGGCGAAGAAGTCGACCTCGGCGTCAGCGCGATCGGCCAGGGCGAAGTGCTGGCGACCCCGCTGGAGATGGCCAGCGTCGCGCAGACGATCGGCAACGACGGCGTGCGCGAGCCGACCTCGATCGTCGCCAACCGCAAGCTGCGCCCGCACGCCAAGCCGGTGCGGGTGATGTCGAGGAAGATCGCCAACGAGCTGACCGAGCTGATGGTCGGCGTCGTCGTCAATGGCACCGGCTACGCCGGTGCCATCCCCCAGGCCCAGGTGGCGGGCAAGACCGGCACGGCCGAGCTCGGCCCGGTTCCCGGCGAAGAGAACGCCGAACACCCCAAACAGCGCAAGGACGCCTGGTTCGCCGCCTTCGCCCCGGCGGAGAAGGCGAAGCTGGCGATCGGCGTGCTGCTGGTCGAAGCGGAAGCGGCGGGCGGCGAAGTCGCGGCCCCGGCGGCATCCGAAGTTCTTTCAGCTGGGCTTTGAGGGGGGGATGGCGGGTGCGTCTCGCCGGAATTGATGTCGCACGCGAGCTGCGCTCGCTTGGCGACGAAGCTGGAGCGCGGCCTACGGCCGCGCAGATACCGGATTGCATAGGCCGCCTTCGGCGACATTCCGGCGAGACGCACCCGCCATCCCCCACCGAGCGCCAAGAGCTCTAAACGATGGTGTCTGAGCGGCCGCGACTGTCTGTGTTGAAGCTTGGGTACTCGGTCGAAGCTGCAGCTCGTACCCAGGGATGTGTCGAGAGGGGTCCGGTCCTCCTCCGGGCGAATGTCGCGAAGCGGCCTATGCAATCC
>JBLMYD010000093.1:0-22303 GCA_050258095.1 Chloroflexota bacterium | reverse complement strand
GCTGGATCTTCTGGTTCTTCGCCGCCGCCTTCCTGGTCAAGATGCCGGCCTTCCTCCTGCACGGCTGGATGCCCGACGCCTACCGGGCGGCGCCGCTGCCGGTGCTGGCGGTCTTCTCCGGCGTGCTGGCCAAGGTCGGCGCCTACGGCTTCCTGCGCGTCGTCCTGCCGCTCTTCCCCAGCGCGACCGTCCAGTTCCAGGAGGTCGTGCTGGCGATCGCGCTCGCCTCGATCCTCTACGGCTCGGTGATGGCCTTCACCCAGACCAACGTGCGGCTCGTCGCCGGCTACTCCTCGGTGGCGCAGCTCGGCTTCATCACGGCGGGGATCTTCGCCCTCTCCAGCGACGGTGCCGACGGCGCCGTGCTGCAGATGGTCAACCACGGCCTCGTCGTCGCGCCGCTCTTCGTCATCGTCGCGCTGCTGGCGGAGCGGAGCGGGACCGAGGACCTGCGCGAGATGGGCGGCATGGCGTTCCGGGCGCCCGTGCTCGCGGCGCTCTTCCTGATCGTCACCCTGGCGACGCTGGCGATGCCCGGCTCGGCCAACTTCGTCGGCGAGTTCTACATCCTCAACGGCCTCTTCGATTCGAAGATCGTCTTCGCGATCGTCGCGATCAGCGGCGTCGCGATGAGCGCCTACTACGCGTTGAGGCTCTATCAACGCACCATGCATAACCGCCTCGCCAACGGTGTCGAATCGCGCGAGATCGGCCTCCGAGACGGAGTCGTCCTCGTACCTCTCGTCCTCTGCATCCTCGGGCTGGCCCTCTACCCGCAGCTGATCTTGAAGCGGACGGACGGTTCCGTGGCCAAGACCGTCGCGGCTGCGAAGGGGTCGGCAGGGGTGGCCTCCAAATCGCACGCTCGCGGATCTGCGGCAATCGCTCTCAAGTGCGAGGCGACCGCTCGGTGCTTGAGTGATTTGGTGACCACCCCTGCCGACCCGTCCACGACGGGGATGGCTGAACCGTGAGCTTCAATGCCCCGCATATCGACTACGCGGCGCTCTCGCCAGTCCTAGCGTTGACCACCGGCTTGTGTGTCGTGCTGCTCACGGCCGTGTTCAAACCGCTGCGACGGATGGCGCCTTTCTTGAGCTTGTTGACCTTGGGGGCGACAGCTGGGCTCTTGGTGTGGAAGTGGAACGACCCGACCGAATTGATCGCGGGCGCGATGCGGCTCGACGACCTGGCGATCGCGATCTCGCTGATCGCCGTCCTCACCGCGGCCTTCGCGGTGCTCTTCTCGGTCGGCGAGCCGGCGGCGGAGAACGCCGGCCGCGGCGAGTACCACGCGCTGCTGCTCGGCTCGGTCCTGGGCATGGTCCTGCTCGCGCAGGCGACCAACCTGGTCACCGTCTTCGTCGCGATCGAGAGCCTCTCGATCCCGCTCTACATCCTCTGCGCCGCCAACCGGCGCCGCGAGCGCTCGCTCGAGTCGGGGCTCAAGTACCTGATCGTCGGCTCGCTCGGCTCAGCGACGCTGCTCTACGGCATGGCCCTCCTCTACGGCGCCTCGGGCTCGACCGACTTCGCCGGGATCGCCGCCGGGATCGCGAAGACGGGCGTGCTCGGCGACCCGCTCGTCCTCGTCGGCATCGGCATGGCCGCCGTCGGGCTCGCCTTCAAGACCTCGGTCGCCCCCTTCCACCAGTGGACGCCCGACGTCTACGAGGGCGCGCCGACGCCGATCGCCGGCTTCATGGCGGTGGCGACCAAGGCCGCGGCCTTCGCCGTCTTCGTCCGCTTCTTCGACGTGGCGCTGGCGCCGCAGGCGAGCGAGTGGCAACCGGCCCTCGCCGTGCTCGCCGCGATCTCGATCGTCGTCGGCAACGTCGGCGCCCTCGGCCAGGACTCGCTCAAGCGCCTGCTCGGCTACTCGGGCATCGCCCAGGCCGGCTACATCCTCGGCGGCCTCGTCGTCGCCGGCGAGGCCGGGGTCAACGCCCTCGTCTTCTACCTCGCCGGCTACGCCTTCATGAACCTCGCCGCCTTCGCCGTCGTCGTCGCCCGCGAGCGCGAGACCCCCTACGGCGACGACATCGCCGCGGTGCGCGGCCTCGGCGCCGAGCGACCGCTGCTCGCCTGGCCGCTGACGATCTCGATGCTCGGCCTCGCCGGCCTGCCGGCGACGGTCGGCTTCATCGGCAAGCTCTACCTGATCGAGGCCCTGGTCGAAGGCAACTACACCTGGCTCGCGGTCTTCATCGCCGTCGGCACGATGATCTCCCTCGCCTACTACCTGCGCGTCGTCGCCGCGATGTGGATGCGCCCCTCCGGCGAAGCTGCTCCCGCCATCGCCGGCGCCTCCCCCGAAGCCGACCCGATCGACCCCAGTGCCGGCCGCCGCTGGTACCTCGTCGGCCCCGCCCTGCTCGCCGCCGCGGCCACCGTCTTCTTCGGCGTCATCCCCCAGCCGCTGGTCGAGCTCGCCCAGCACGCCGGCGCGTCGCTGTTCTGAGCCACGCCCACGTTATTGGCGCGGCGGGTCCTGTCGCCGCAGGGGACCCACCACCCCTTCCGGTCGCTAAAGCGTCCTCAGGAGTGGTCCCCCCTGCGACGCCACCCGCCGCGAGATCGCCGATATGGTCAGGCGAATGAGCTCGCCGCCGAAAGCTCTTTCTGCTTCGACCATGTGCGAGGCGTTTCAGCTGACTGCGGAGGAGTGGGCGGATAGCCCGGCGCTGCGGCTGAAGGACAGCGAGTACGAGGCGAGCTGGGCCGAGTACGCGGCGACCGTGCGCAGGCGGGCCGCCGGGCTCGCGGCGCTCGGGGTGAAGCGCGGCGACACGGTCGGCTTCATGCTCGTCAACCGGCCGGCGCTGCACCTGACCGACTGCGCGGCGATGCATCTCGGCGCGACCTGCTTCTCCGTCTACAACACGTCCTCGCCGGAGCAAGTCGAGTACGTGGTCGCCAACGCCGGCAACCGCGTCCTGGTCACCGAGCAGGCCTTCCTCGACACGGTCCTCGCCGCCCGCGAGCGGGTCGATGGCCTCGAGCACATCGTCGTCATCGACGGTGAGGCGCCGGAGGGGACGATCTCGGTCGGGGAGCTGGAGGCGATGGGCGACCCCGACTTCGACTTCGAGGCCGCCTGGCGGGCGGTCGAGCCCGACGACGTGCTCTGCCTGATCTACACCTCCGGCACCACCGGGCCGCCGAAGGGCGTGCAGCTGACCCACGCGAACATGATCGGCGTCTGGCGGGCGTGCGAGGAGATCCGCGTCGTCGAGCCCGGCGGCCGCAGCATCTCCTTCCTGCCCAGCGCCCACATCGCCGACCGCTGGGCGGCGCTCTACGGCCAGATGATCTTCGGCACCTGCGTCCACTGCTGCCCCAACCCGCGCGAGATGGTCGCCTACTCGATCGAGGTCAAGCCGACGGTCTGGGGCGGCGTGCCGCGCATCTGGGAGAAGCTGAAGGCGGCGCTGGAGGCGGGGATGGCGGCCGAGCAGGACGCCGAGAAACGGACGGCCGTCGAGCGGGCGATGGAGGTCGGCCGCCGCCGCGTCGCCGCCTACATGGACGGCGGCGTGCCGGAGGAGCTGCAGGCCGAATGGGAGCGGGCGGACGAAGAGGTCTTCTCGAAGATCCGCGCGATGCTCGGCCTCGACGAAGTCGAATCGTTCGTCGTCGGCGCGGCACCGACGCCGCCCGAGGTGCTCGAGTTCTTCCTCGCGCTCGGGATCGAGATCTGCGAGACGTGGGGGATGTCGGAGACGAGCGCGATCGCGACGCTCAACCCGCCCGGCCGCATCCGGGTCGGGACGGTCGGGCCGCCGATCCCCGGCACCGAGCTGAAGCTGGCCGAGGACGGCGAGGTGCTGATCCGCGGCCCGCAGGTGATGAAGGGCTACCGCGACATGCCGGAGAAGACGGCGGAGGCGCTGGACGACGAGGGCTGGCTGCACAGCGGCGACATCGGCGAATTCGACGAGGCCGGCTACCTGCGGATCGTCGACCGCAAGAAGGAGCTGATCATCAACGCGGCGGGCAAGAACATGTCGCCGGCCAACATCGAGGCGAAGCTGAAGGCGGCCTCGCCGCTGATCGCCCAGGCCGTGGCGATCGGCGACGCCCGCCCCTACAACGTGGCGCTGATCGCGCTCGACCCCGAAACGCTGGCGGCCCGCGGCGCCTCGCCCGGCGACCCGGCGGTGGCCGAGGAGATCGCCCAGGCGGTCGAGGCGGCGAACGCCCGCCTCTCGCGCGTCGAGCAGATCAAGCGCTACGAGGTCCTCGACGGCGAGTGGCTGCCGGGCGGCGACGAGCTGACCCCGACGATGAAGCTGAAGCGCCGCCCAATCGAACGCAAGTACGACGCGGAGATCGAGGCGCTGTACGCCGGTTGACGGCGACCATGGGCTGCCGCGTTCGGGCGATATATTGCCGGAGAACGGCTGGTTCCTAAACCAGAAATCGGCAGTGGACCACGAAACAACACAAGTACGGGTGCCTGCTGGCTGGTACCCAGACCCAACTCAGCCTGCGACCCAACGCTATTGGGATGGGGAGAGCTGGACCGAACAGCGGGCGCCACTAACTGCCCCACCGACCCCTTCCACGTCAACTCGAGGCGTTGAGGTCTCGTCCCGACTCGTGCTCGGCGTCCTTGGGGCGGTTGCCGCAGTTGTCGGTACGTTCCTCCCCCACGCTGAAAGCGCGAGCCTGTTGCATATCGCCCACAACACATTGATCTCCAGCGGCGATGGTCTAATCGTCGTTGTGCTCGCGCTTGGCGGAGGAGCCGCCGCCGTCCGCGATGCTTCCAAGGTAGGTCTCAGCTGGTCGATGATCGTGATCGGAGCGGTACTCGCCGTCCTCGCCTTTCTCGAGGGCCAACCGGAGCAGCTCAAGGTCGTCAATGGTCTTGGACAGGAAGTGGAAGCCACCGCCGGTCCAGGTGTATGGGCCATCGGCATAGGAGGCGGGCTGATCGCCCTGGCCGGTCTCGTGGGCGGACATAGCTCCACCCCTGGCTCGGGATCGGACACGGCTTCCTACTCGGACGTCTAATCGTCCGAACACCTCCGACCTGAAAGGGTCCCGCGATCGGGGTCCTGCTCACAACAGCTGCGATCGTGGTGGCCGTCGGGGTCGGGGTCGGCGCCGAGCGGCGCTGGCCGGCCGGGGCGGCGCGGGCGGCGCGGCGCTCACTGATGCTGCTGCTCTACGTGCTGCTGCCGCCGGTGATCTTCTTCAACACCGCGGCGAGCTCGATCGACGTCAGCCACGGCATCGGCCTCGTGCTCGGCATCGTCGCCTCCTCGCTCGGCGCCCTGCTCGCCTGGTGGGTGGCCAGCCGCGTGCTGAAGCTGGCCCGCCACCAGGTCGGCGCCGTCGTCTGCACGGTGCTCAGCGTCAACACCGGGTACCTCGGCTACCCGCTGACCGTGGCCCTGCTCGGCCGCGACCAGCTCTCCACGGCCGTGCTCTACGACGTGCTCGTCACCGGGCCCTGCCTGCTGCTCGGCGCCTTCGCCGTCGGCGCCGCCTTCGGCACCAAGGCGGGCGAAGGGCCGCGCGAGCGGGTGCGCGCCTTCTTCACCCGCAACCCTCCCCTCTACGCGGCGATCGCCGGCCTGCTCGCGCCCGGTGCGCTCGCCCCGACCGCGCTCGTCGACGTCTCGCAGGCGCTGATCGTCGCGATCCTGCCGATCGGCTTCTTCGCCGTCGGCGCCACCCTGGCCGAGAACGCCGAGCACGGCGAGCTGCCGATGCCGCCGCCGCTGACCCGGCCGGTCGCGCTGGCGATCGTCACCCGCCTCGCCGTCGTCCCGGCTCTGCTGATGCTGCTGGCGGCGCCGCTGATCCACCTTCCCCCCGCCTACCGGCTGCTCTCGGCGATGCCCTCCGGCCTCAACTCGCTGGTCGTCGCCCACGCCTACGGTCTCGACATGGAGATCACCGCCGAGGCCGTCACCTGGACGACCGCGATCGTCGTCGCCGCCTCGCTGCTGTCGCTTGCATTTTGATGTCTAATTAGGCATCATTAACCCATGAAGGCGAGCGAGCTCATTCGAGGGGCGCGCGAACGACACGGCCTCAGCCAGAGGCGCTTGGCGCTGCGAGCCGGCACCGACCAAGCGGCGATCAGCAGGATCGAGCGAGGAGAGACGGCCCCCTCGATCGAAACCGTGGAACGCCTGCTGGCGGCGATGGGAGAGCGCCTATCCATCCGGTCCGAGCCCCTCGAGCGCGAGTACGACCCGCTGCATATGCAGGCAACGCTGGAGCGAACGCCGGAGGAGCGGCTGCGACTCGCGATCTCCTGGAACCGTCTCGCCGGGAGGCTGACGCAAGCCGGGCGCAGGGCTCGTGCCTGACCTGCCCCCCGGGCCGCTCGACCCCCAGCGGATCCTGGAGGAGCTGGCGCGTCACGAAGTCGACTTCGTGCTGGTCGGGGGGCTCGCCGCGCAGACCCACGGGAACACCCGGATGACCAACGACGTGGACGTCATCCCAGCGCCGGAGCCCGACAACCTCGCTCGCTTGGCGACTGCCCTGCGTGCCCTTGACGCCAGGGTGCTCAACCCCGGCCACGAAGAGACCGAGATCGAGGCGTCGATGCTGCCGCGAGCGACCATCTGGCAGTTCGCCACCCGGCACGGCGACGTCGACGTGCTGCACGAAGCGCCAGGGGCCGCGCCTTATCCGGAGTTGCGCGAGCGGGCGCTGGTCATCGCGCTCGACGGAACACGCGTGCCGGTCGCCGGACGGGATGACCTGATTCGCATGAAGCTCGCCCGCAACCGACCCGTCGACCGAGCCGATGTGGCCGCCCTGACCGATCCCGAGGCCGAGTGATGCTGCACCACGTCGGCATCGAGGTGGCACCGGGGGACGTCCCGCGCTCGGTCGAGCTCTGGCAGCTGCTCGGCTTCGTGCGGGTCGAGCCGCCGCCGACCCTGTCCGAGTACACCTGGCTGGAACGGGAGGGGACGCAGATCCACCTGATGCCGGCCGAGTCGCCGACGGTGCCGCCGCGCGGTCACACCGCCGTCGTCGTCACCGATTTCGACCGCACCGTCGCCGAGTTGACCGAGCGCAGCTTCGGGGTCGAGCGGCGCCGCGAGCACTGGGGCGCGCCGCGAGCACTGGTCATCGCGCCGGGAGGCCACCGGGTCGAGCTGATGGCAGAAGCGCCGCGCTCGGCATAGCCGGCCCCGCCCCGATCACTCGACGGGAGGCCGCTCGCCGTTGCTGTCGAGGAGCGGGATCAGGCCGATGCCGAGCCGGTGGGCGGCGGTGGCGACGGCGCGGTCGGAGGTCGCGATCTCGTCGTCCGGCCCTGCCGCGGCGAGCAGAACGCAGTCCGCGAGCGAGAGGGCAGACGTCTTGCGGTGGTAGTGGGCGGCGCGGATCTCACCGGCTCGCCAGGCAATTTGCGAGTCCACTGCCAGCACCGCGATCGACCCCTCGAGCAGCGGACCAAGCCGCTCGGCGAGATCACCAACCGCGATCCCGTGTCGACGGACGAGCTTGTCCACCACCTCGGCGACACATGGAGCCGGAGTGGCGCACTCCCCGTTGCGCAGGAGCTCCGCAACCTCCATCGCACCCGGCTCTCGCCGGAGCACCGCCACGAACGCGTTGGCATCGAGGAGCGTCAACCCCCTTCCGCCCGAAACTTCTCCTCCTCGATTTCCGCTTCTTCTTCGCGGTCGAGGCGGCGCGCCTCGTCCGCGGTGGGCCCAGGAAGGTGCGCGAAAGCGCCCATTGCGGCCTCGATCGGGTCCTCGGGTGCGGGACGGAGGATCAGATGGTCGCCCCGGTCCTCGGCGACGACGACCTTGGTCTTCCAGCGGTTGCGCACCGCCGCAGGCACCGAGACCTGGCCGCCGGCTGAGATACGAAGCCTCTTCATGGCCATGAGAATAGACCATGAAGTCACCGGAGCGGCCCGATCGCCATGCCGTCGACGTAGGTGCGCCCCGCTTCGAGCCGGCAGGCGTAGTCGCCCACCGGGCTCGCGTAGAGCAGGCCGATGCAGGCGCCGAGGGCTCGCTGGCCATAGGCGTTCGGGTGCAGGGACTCGCGCGGCGAGCCCTCGCCGAGCTCGAGTCGGCGCACCCACTCGGCGCCGTCCGGAGTCGGCCCGCCGCTCCCGACCTGGTCCGAGCGGCGGTCGCAGAGCTGGTGACCGTCGAGGGCATGGCGGACGTCGAGGTACTCGGCGCCGGCCGACCGTGCGGCCCGTCGGATGGCCGAGTCGATCGAATCGGTCGCCTCGCCCGCCGCCCAATCCGCATCGGCGTCCCAGAACGGACAGCCGGCGTCGAGGCGGCTCCAGCCGGACTCCGGGTAGCGAATCCAACGCCCGGGGGGAAGCGGCGACGCGTAGCCCATCGCCACCAGCCTGTAGGCGGCGCGAGCGTAGCCGGCGCCCGTCATCGCCCGCCTGACTCCGCCGAGCACCCGCCGCACTCGCCGTTCGACCGCCGGCAGTGCCGCCTCGAGAGCAGCGCGCGAGCTCGGCGCGCAGAGGGAGGGAGCGCGCTCGGCGCTGCGTGCCCAGTCGAGGGCGCACTCGGCGACGAGGTCGCCGAAGCCGGCGTCGTTGGCGCCGACCGTGACGACGACCATGCGTACTTCCGCCTCGGCGGCGAGGGCGGCCAGCGCATCGGCCTGCGGCGGCTCGCCGAAATGCGCACGACCGCCCATGGCGACCGGCCAGAGGTTCTCGGCCCGCGCCCCCGAGCAGGCGAGGTTGACCCGACGATCGACCGCCACCGGCGCGCTGCGGATCGGCGCCACGTCGGAGCGGTGGCAGCGGTTGCGCTCCGAGCTTCCGTAGACGCGTTCCGGCTCGTACTCGCAGTAGCCCCAGGCATCGCAGGCGGCGGCGCGATCCGTCCCCGAGCGCGTGGCCCACGATTCCGTTCCGTTGCCCATCCAGCGCCCGCCCTCGCCGGAGATGAAGCTGTCGCCCAGCGCGGCGATCGCGGTCGGCGCCGATCCGGGGCTCGCCTCCGCCTCCACCGTCGCCAACGCGCTCGCCGCCACGGTGGCGAGACACGCGATTGCAAAAGTCCTGCCCATCGTTTCCCTCCCTTCCCGCCGGCGCCGCTCGCCGGCCCACGGGGCGAGCAAAGCGCGGCGAATCCGGCCGGTCAAGGTGCAGCGCGCAACTCCTTGCAGACTCCACAGAGATGTTGCGGACGCGAGCGACATTCGCGCGCTTCTCGGCCCGCCGCGGCGGCGACTACGATGCGCCGGTGCGCTACCCGGTCGAGGACTTCACCGCCGAGGAGCGGGCGCTGCTCGCCCCTCATTTCACCAACCTCGACCGGCCCGTGTTCGCCCTCGTCAACCTGCCGGAGACGGTCAAGGGGGCGCTTTTTGCCCGCTATTCGCGGTATTCCGGGACGGTGCGCAGGCTCTACCTGGAGGAGTTCGCGGCCGACGCGGCGGAGGGGTCGCGGCCCTTCGACAGCGCCGAGGGGGAGCGGGCGGCGGGGCTCTACGAGCGCGTCTTCGTCGGCTACGGCGACGACTCGATCGCCCAGGTCGGCGGCGCCCACGTCGCCTGCGAGTGGGTCTCCAACATCCTCACCAAGCTGCTGCAGCGCGGGCGCCTCGCCGCCTACCTCGAGCAGTCGACCCGCTACATCCCCTACGACAAGCCGCTGCCCGAGGACGCCGGCGGCGGCTACCGCTATTACCGCGACGAGGGGCTCGGCCCCGAGTTCGGCGCCGCGATGGACGAGATCTTCGCGATCTACTCGCGCTCGCTGGGCCGGGTCGAGGAGTGGGCAGCCGAGCGCTGGCCGCGCGGCGAGGAGGAGCCCGAGGGGGCCTGGCGGCGCTCGATCCGGGCCAAGGCGCTCGACCTGCTGCGCGGCCTGCTGCCGGCGGCGACCCTGAGCCACGTCGGCATCTACGCCTCCGGCCAGGCCTACGAGCAGCTGCTGCTGCGGCTGATGGCCTCCCCCCTGCCCGAGGCGCGCGAGTACGGCGGGATGATCCTGCGCGAGCTGAAGCAGGTGATGCCGAGCTTCGTCTCCCGGGTCGAGCGGCCCGAGCGCGGCGGCGAGTGGATCTCCTACCTGGAGCGGCGCCGCGAGCGCACCGAGGAGTGGGTCTCGCGGCTCGGGCTCGACCGGCGCGGCGCCGGCGCGGCGACGCCCTCGGTCGAGCTGGTCCACGTCGACGGCAGCGAAGAGGACCTGCTCGCCGCCTGCCTCTACGAGTCGGCGGCGACGCCGGAGGCCGAGATCCTCGCCCGCCTCGACGTGCTCGACCCCGCCGAGCGGGCCGAGCTGCTGGCGGCGATGGTCGGCGAGCGCGGCAACCGCCGCCACCGCCCCGGCCGCGGCTTCGAGGCGCTGCGCTACCGCTTCGAGATCGTCTCCGACTACGGCGCCTTCCGCGACCTGCAGCGGCACCGGATGCTGACCTGCCAGTGGCAGCGGCTCGGCCCCGATCTCGGCGCGGGCGTGCCCGAGGAGGTGCGCGAAGCCGGCCTCGGCGACGAGTTCGAGCGGGCGCTGGAGGTCTCGCGGGCCGAGCACGAGCGGCTCGCCGCCGCCGGCCTGCGCGAGCAGGCGCCCTACGCGCTCAGCCTCGCCTACCGGATCCGCTACTCGCTCGACCTCAACGCGCGCGAGGCGATGCACCTGATCGAGCTGCGCTCCGGCCGCGAGGGGCACCCGACCTACCGCGCCGTCGCCCAGGCGATGCACGAGCGGATCGCCGCGGTCCACCCCGGCGTCGCCGCCGCGATGAGCTTCGTCGACGACTCGCAGGAGCCCCGCCTCGAGCGCATCCTCAGCGAGATCCGCACCCAGCGCAAGGGGGAGAGAACTTCTCGCTGATTCCTTTAACACCGCATGCGTGGGTCAACTCGACAGCCTGCGGGTGCGCAGATCGGCCGCCGGGAAGGAGCAGCCGGCGCCCAGGGATCCGCGCCTATCGCCGGGCCGCTCTGGAGCCGAGCGAGTCACCACCCACGAGAGAATCCCCGTCACGTCCCCCACTCGAACGCTGATCGACCAGGCAACGCGGCTGCCGCCGAAGAAGCTCGAGCGTGCGGTCAACGAGGCCGACAAGCTCGGCCGTGTGCGCGCGGACGCCCTATACGCGTCGCTCGGGAGCTACGCCGGCCAGCCAGGCGTCGCCGGCCTCTCCACCCCAGAGACGAAAGCGTGGGTGAATGGTTACGAAGTCGATTTCTTCTGGCCCGACCTGCGGATCGTCGTGGAGACCGACGGCCTGCGATACCACCGCACCGCCTCGCAGCAGAGACGGGGGCTGGAACGTGACCAGGCTCACCTCACGGCCGGTATGTGGCCGCTGCGCTTCTCTCATTGGCAGGTCAAGCACGATCCCACGCACGTCCGCGACGTTCTGCGTCGCACTGCCGCCCGAGCGCGTGCGGCGATCGACAAATCGAGACTTTGACCACCGCATACGTGGGTCAACTCGACAGTCGCCCGCTCAGGCAGCTCGCTCGCGAACCACGCCGGCGATGTCGAGGCGCTTCACGGCTCGCAGGCCCGGGCGCTCGGAGAGCAGCGAGACGGCGAGGATCGCCAGCGAGGCGAAGACGAGGGTCGAGGCCCTGACCTGCAGGTCGAAGGTGAAGGAGTCGCTGGCGAAGGAGGCGAGGAAGAGGCGCGAGACCTCGACCCCGACGATCAGGCCGGGGACGATGCCGATCGCGGTGACGAGGAAGTTCTCGGCGGTGATCATCCGCGAGAGCGTGCGGAAGGGCGTGCCGGCCGCGCGCAGGGTCGCGACCTCGACCGAGCGCTCGGCGAGGTTGGCCTGGATCGAGTTGTAGAGGAGGGCGAAGGCCATCGCCGCGCCGAAGACGAGCATGATCCCGACGAAGGCGTAGAAGAGGCCTAGGTATTCGTTGACGGTGTCCTTCAGCGCCCTGGAGTCGGAGAAGGCGACGACCCCGGGCAGGGCGCTGAGCCGGCGCCGCATCGCTTCGCGGTCGGCGCCGGGCGCGTAGCGGACGAGGGCGACGTTGCCGAGGCCGAGGCGCGGCCCGGCGAGGCGGCGGATCGGCCCCAGCGGCGCGTAGACGTAGGTGCCGAGCGGCTCGTCGAGGAAGCCCTCAACCGGGGCCGGCGCCGAGACGCCCGTGCCCGGCGCCGTCACCCTGACGGTGTCGCCGGCGCCGATGTCGAGCTTGCCCGCCAGGGCGTGGCCGGCGAGCAGCCCGGCGGCCGGCAGCGTCGTCGTCCCGCCGCCCTCGCGGAGGAAGCCGTGCATCGTCGTGTCGCGGGCGAGGCCGCGCAGCACGGTCTGGTAGCCGCGGCCGTTGGCACGCAGGGCGACCGGCAGTTCGACCGCCGCTTCGACTTCGGCGACGCCAGGCGCCTCGCGCACGCGGCGCAGCTCGCTCGGCTCGAGTGCGCCGCGGAAGTAGAGCTCGGCGTCCTGGCGGTCGATCTCGCCGTACTGGCGGTCGACCAGGATCTGCGTCGTGTCGACCATCCCCCAGGAGACGAGGACGAGGGTGAGGGCGAGGACGACGCCGAGGATCGTGGCGAAGGAGCGGCGCGGGTTGCGGCCGATCGAGCGCAGCGTCATCCGCCAGCGCACCGGCAGGCGGCGCAGGGGCGGCAGCAGGCGCTCGGCGAGGCTGAGCCGTCCGGGCCTGGACGGGGCGAAGCGGCGCATCGCCTCGGCCGGGGGCACCCGCGCCGCGGCGGCGGCCGGCAGCGCCGCCGCCAGCGAGCCGGTGAGCAGGCCGAAGGCGATCCCGATCAGCGCCGTCAGCGGCGAGATCGAGGTCAGCGTGATCGGGATCGAGAGCTCGGTCGTGTAGGCCTGAGTGACGACGCCGGCGAGGGCGACCCCGGCGGCGGCGCCGAGCACGCCGCCGGCCGCGCCGGCGACGACGCCGAAGGTCAGGTAGTGGGCGACGACCTGGCGGCGCGAGTAGCCGCAGGCGCGCAGCATGCCGACGACCGGGCGCTGGGCGGTGACCAGGCGGCGCATCAGCACCCCGGTGGCGAGCGCCGCGGCGCTGAGGAAGAGCAGCGGGAAGAGCAGCGCCAGTTCGCGGAAGCTGGTGACGTCCTGCTGCAGGGCGCTGTTGGAAGCCTGGTCGGCGCGGGTGAGGGTGCCGGCGGCGCCCAGCTTCGTGGCGCGTTCGGTCAGGGCGACGTCGAGCGACGGCGAGTCGCGGCCGCCGTCGTAGTAGACCGCGACCTGGTTGGGGCCGGCGCTGCCGGCCAGCCGCCGCGCCGTCGGCTCGGGCGCAAAGAGGACGCCGAAGTCCTTCGCCGCCGGGATGATGTCCTGGCGGCTGCGAGCCGGCCAGAAGTACTCCGGCGAGGAGGCGACGCCGAGGATCGTCAGGCTGCGCGGGCCGCCGGCGCCGACCACCGAGACCCGGTCGCCGGGGCCGAGATCGAAGGCGTCGGCCGTGTGCTTCTCGACCAGGACCCCGTTCGGGTCGCCCGGCCGCAGGTAGGAGCCGGCCCGCACGTCGACCCGGTTGACCGTCGGCTGGTGCGCCGCCGGCAACCCGACCACCCGGCCGAGGAACTTGTCGCGGCCGACGCGGACCGGCAGGTCCGCCTGCACCCGCGCCTGCACCGCCTCCACCCCGGCCGTCCGCCGCGCCGCGGCGGCGAAGCGCGTCGCGTCGCCCCCGGTCGCGGTCAGGTTGGCGAAGCGGTAGCGGGTGAAGGCCTGCTTGTAGGAGGCGTCGAGGTTGCGGTAGGCGTCGTAGCTGGCGCCGAAGAGGGTGACGCCGAGGAAGATCGTGATCGCGATCGCCGCGAACGAGGCGCCCTGCCGTCGCATGTCGCGGCGCGCCTTCGTCCGCAGCGTCCTCATCGGCGTCTCACCACTCCAGGGCCTCGGCCGGCTCGGGCCGCTCGTTGACCTCGTCGGCGACGATTTCGCCGTCGCGCATGCGCAGGACGCGGTCGGCCATGCGCCCGATCGAGGCGTTGTGCGTGACGAGCAGCACGGTCTGGTGCAGCTCGTGGCTGAGCTTGTGCAGCAGGGAGAGGACGAGGCGGCCCGTCTCCAGGTCGAGCGCGCCGGTCGGCTCGTCACCGAGCAGCACCCGCGGCCCGCCGGCGAGGGCGCGGGCGACCGCGATCCGCTGCTGCTCGCCGCCCGAGAGCTGCGCCGGGAAGTGGTCGAGCCGGTCGCCGAGGCCGACGCGCTCGAGCATCTCGGCGGCGCGGTCCGGGCCGTCGCCCAGCTCCGCCACCAGCTCGACGTTCTCGAGCGCGGTCAGGGTCGGGATCAGGTTGAAGAACTGGAAGATGAAGCCGACGGTCTCGCGCCGGAAGCCGGTCCGCCCCTCCTCGTCGAGGGCGCCGACGTCGCGGCCGTCGACGAGGATCTGCCCGGCGCTGGGCGGCTCGATCCCGCCGATCAGGTTGAGCAGCGTCGTCTTGCCCGAGCCGCTCGGGCCGAGCAGGACGACGAACTCCTCGGGCCAGATCTCGAGGTCGACCGAGCGCAGCGCGTGGACCGCGACCTCGCCCATGCCGTAGGTCTTGGTCGCGCCCCGCAGGACGATCGCGGGATCAGTCCCGCGCTTCGGTTCCATCCTCCTCGCCGTCATCGAGCTCGCCGCCATCCGGGTCGCTGCCATCCGGGTCGCTGCCATCCGGGTCGCCGCCATCCGGGTCGCTGCCATCCGGAGGTTCAAGTTCCGCCGCCGCTTTCTCCGCCGCCGTCGGCCAGGGGATCGCTTCCCCCGCCGCCCAGGCGGGCGGGCGACCGCCGGGGAGCCAGCCGGCGGCGAGCAGGCCGATGTAGACGAACCAGATCAGGTCGACCTGGAACAGGCCGAACAGGGTGGCGACGCCTAGCGCAATGCCGAGCGATCCCCAGAACCGGGTGAGCAGGCCCGTGCGCATCGCGTTCAGCGAGCAGTAGACGAGGGCGAAGATGAGAGCGATGACGCCGGCGGCCTGGAGAACGTCGGCTGGCTTGCGCAGCGAGGCGTCTTTGAGCGCGTTCGACGCGGCGTCGTCTTCGCGCTTTTCCTTGACGCAGGCGGGGACAGCGGCCCCTCCCTTGCCGAATTCTTCGCGGAAGCCCTTTGCGTCTTCCTTGCGTTCGGAGCGGCATTCGCTCGCTGCTTCCTTGACGCTGAGCGTCGCCTGGACCTTGCCGGCGGTGAAGTCGAAGGCGGCGTTCTTGGCCGACGCGGTGCTGAGCAGGGCCGCGACGGCCAGCGCCAGCGGCGCGGCTATGACCAGGGCTCGAAACTGCGAGCGCATCCGGTCGCTGCGCAGCAGCGCCGCCTGGAAGATGTAGGCGAGGGGAGCGGCGAGCAGGGCGAAGCCGAGAGCTTGGAGGACGCTGGCGAACGTGATCGCGCCGGCGTGGCTGTGAATTTCGCGCAGGCCTTCGGCTTCGCCCCCGCCTCCGTACGACCCGATGAGGATGAACCAGGCGATCAGCAGCGCGACAGCCGCGAAGGTCGCGATCGCCGTGGGCAGCGCCCAGCGCGCCTCCCAGGCCAAGGCCTTGCGCCGGTCGCTCATCCCTCAGCCACGCTCGCGGAAGTAGAACTGCGGCAGGGCGCCTTCGATCACCTCGGCGGTCATCTTCTGGGCGATCTCGAGATCGCCGGTGCGCACGGCGATGTCGTCGAGCGTGACGATGCCCGCGAGCCTATCCGCATCGACGACGGGAAGCCGCCGCACCCGGTGGCGGACCATCAGCGCCGCCGCCTCCTCCAGCTCCATCTCGGGCTCGCCGCAGACCAGCGGCCGCGAGGCGTGCTCGCCGACGGCCGACTCGGGGTCGACTCCCTCGGAGAAGACGCGCAGGGCCAGGTCGCGGTCGGTGACCATCGCCACCGGCGAGCCGGCCGGGTCGACGATGACGACGCTGCCGACGCGGTGCTCGCGCATCTGCCGGGCGACCGAGACAGCGCTCGCCTCGGGCGCGGCGGTGACGACGCCGGGAGTCATGATCTCGCTCAGCCGCACGCCTGTACCGTATCCGGAGCGAAGCTCTCGCTTCATCGTTCGGATGCATCCGGGAGGACGTAGCGGCTTCCACGCCGCTGCCCAACTCGCACAAGCCGCCCTTCGCCGACGAGCTCGTTCAACAACGAGAGGGCATCGAGTCGATCCAGCCCCGTCCTGCCACGCACGTCGGCATTCTTGACCGGTCCCTCTTGAGCGATCGAGCAGACGAGCTTCTTGAGTTCGTCTCGCTCGAGCCGGAGGCCGGCCGGCGGTTCCAGATCGCCCTCCAAGACATATGCCGTACCGCCTCGCTGGCCCCGTTGCAGCAGGAAGCCTGCATCGCACAGCCGACGCAGGGCATGGGTCGCAGCAAAGCGATCCACATGCGCAAGCTCTCTTACCCGGGAGTTCGTAAGCTCCTCCCCTCGCGCTGCGTGAACGAGCAGGATCCGGTCCATGGGCTCGATCTCTCCACGGGCTTCGATCTCTCGCACCCATGCCCTCTCCTGGGTAGTGACGCCACCCCGCACCGGCAACTTCACTTCGACGGAGTGACCCGTATCCACGAAAGCCGGCGGGTCGAGCAGCTCTTCCATCATCGAGTCCTGCATGATGTCGACACCGCGGCCCACATCCTCCGCAAGCCGAAACCGGCGCATCAGCGCGATCAACTTGGGGTTGCGAGCCGATTGAGCGTCGCGGATGTTCTCGACCGTGACGGGAGCCGGAAGCGACCCCGGCGAGGAAACGACGACTACGCCGGGCCGCAGCTCGATCCGGATGCAGCGACCGGTTGTCTCGTAGGAGCGGTGGACGACCGCGTTCGCTATGGCCTCCCGGAGCACGACCTTCGGAAGTCGCGGAAGTTCGTGACGGCGCAGTCCGAGGACGACGACCTCCGAGCCAAGCTCTTGAACGATCTGTTCGGTGGCTACCGATACCTGGTGATGGATAGGACCACTTACCTCGATGCGCTTATCCGGGTCAATTGAATCCGCGTCCGGGTAGCGATGAACCTCGATGAAGGCCTTTGCCAAGGCCTCGTCTGGCTGTGGAAGCAGGTAGAGCGCCCCAGCGACCGTGAGACGGTCGCTCTTCGGCGAAAGCAGCCCCTGCTCTCTGAGCCTGTCTTTGAATTTCGATTCGTCGGACCAACCCAGAGCCTCAACAACCTCACCTAGCAGGCTGGGGTCTGCTTGGTCGTAATCAGCATGGACCTCATTGAGCTCGAAGCGCTCCAACGACCTGCCCGATATAAATTCGAACAGCTCCGCATCGAAGAGAGGGACGTTCATCGCCCCCCGGCGCACCAGTACGCGACCGCGGGAAGTCTGCGCAAAGCCCTGGACACGACGCTCAACCGACACCACGATGATCGGCACGTCATCGACAATGAGCTGCTGCAGGACATAGCGTCCAGGGTTCCTGATCGAGGCAATGGCCTTGTGAAGCGACTCCTCCATCCCCTGCGTCAGCTGCTTGCCGAGCACGTTGCCAGAGTCGTCGACGCCGATGAGAACGACGCCGCCATCGCTATTCGAAAATGCGACTACGGCCTCTTGAAGCTTTCGGCTTGCAAAGCCGCTCTTGCGCTCGACGTATTGATCCTCGCGAGGGAATTCCCGTTCAAGCTCAGAGGTCGACAGGCTCAACGGCCGTGGGGCCTCGCTGTCTGGGTGGAACAAGGGAAATGGCATAATTGCGATCTGCAAATCGCAATTCGCAAATATATCAAAGTTTGAGATTTAGATTTTGCTATTTTCAAGTTTGTCATATCCCTTCGGAAGCACTGCCCGCCGCAAGGTCGTGCCGCTGGAGGCCGGCGCGGGACCGGACAACCCTCCCTGCCCGGCCTGCGGCGAGCCGCTCTTCGGCTGGATCGAGCAGCGGCCGGGACTGCGCGGACCGGTGCGCCGCTGCGAGAGCTGCGGGCTCGGCGTCGTCGGCGACGCGGACGGGGTCGGCGAGGCGCTGGCGGCGCTCGACCGCTCGCACCGAGCGGAAGGGGCGGCCCGGATCGCCAACCGCGGCGCGATCTCGGCCTCGCTTGGCAACGCGGGCTGGGCCGGCCTCGAGCCGGGTGCCGGCTACCTCTTCACGGTCGAGGCGGTGCGGCGGCTGGTCGCCAACCGCGACCAGGTCGTCGTCTCCAGCCGCTGGTCGCCCGGCCGCGGCATCGCGCTGATGTGGCAGACGCTCCTCAACGGCCTCACCTTCGGCCGCAACGTCGCCCTCGGCGCCCTCGGGCGCTCGGAGTCGGTTCCTGCCACACGCCCATGGCAGCGATGGCTCGATGCCGCAATCAGCATCCTCGCCACCCTCCCCGCCCTGCTCATCGCCATCCCCCTAGAGCTGCTCGCGGCAACCACGAGGCGTGGCTCCGTCGTCACATTGCGCTTCGAGCTTCTTTAGAGCGCCGGGCTAGAGGGGTAATCCTCGAACGGGCGGATACTCAAAATGCCGGTCCAACTGGACCGGCATTTGTCCGGGCGAGGATTACCCCTCTCGCCCGGCGCTTCAGGAAAGCCCTTCGCGCGCCTCGCGCACCAGAGTCACAGCCTCGGGGAACAGGACGCGGATCGCGTCGCGCACCTGCATCGACTGCTCATCCGGCGTCCCGGAAAGATCGAGGCGCCCGATCGAGGCGACGGTCATCTCGACCGCCAGCCTGATCGCGTTGTCGGCCCAGGCGACGCGCTGCGAGGACTGCATCTGCTCGGAGAGCTCCTCCATGCGGGCGCGGAACTCGTCGGGGTCGCCGAAGAGGTTGAAGGGGCTGCCCTCCATAGGCACATGAAAGCAGACTGAGAGCGGCGCGAAAGACGCGCGTATCTGCGCACCACGCGCGCGCCGGCGGTCCCTAGCGTCGGGGCCGTGAGCCGGAAGCGCGAGCGGGAACGCGGCGCAGCGAGCGTCGAGCAGGCGGGCATCGTCACCCTGGTGGCGCTGCTGCTGATCGCGGCGATCGCCGCCGTCGCGGCCGGGGGCAAGATCGAGGCGGGGCGTGCCCTGGGCGGCGCGATCGGCAGGCGGCTCGCCTGCGCACCGCGCCTGCCCGGCGCCTGCCGCCACCACCCGCTCGTGACCGCCTACGGCTGGCCGCTGGCGCGGCTGGTCCGGGCGCTGGCGCCGTCGCCCGCAGCGCATCCCGGTCCCGATGGCCTGCCCCTGGCCCCCGTCGACTTCCGCCGCTGCCGTCGCGAGAGCTGCGCCGTCACCGCCGGCCCACACCTGACCGCGTCGGGACGGCGCACGACGACCTTCACCGAGGTCGTCGACCGGCGCCGCTCGCTCGGCTGGGTCGAAGTCGTCTACTGGCTCTACCGCCCGGGCCTCGGTTGGGAGCGCATCGTCCGCCGCGCCGGCCAGGCGCAGATCGACGCCGCATCCCACGTCCGCGTCCTGCTCGGCGACGATCCCGCCCTCGTCCCGCTCGAGACCCTGCCCGGCCGCAACCACTACGCCTTCCCGCCCGGCGAGGCGCCTCCCTGGCAGTGGCGCGTCGCCGGCCGCTACCCGGGGTGGTCGAGCTGAGCATGTGGCCACTTGACGCTATGATGTGGCTACATGAGCGAGACGGTCGGCATCCGCGAGCTGAAGAACGACGCCAGCCGCATCATCGAGCGGGTGGAGAGGGGCGAGGCGATCACGGTCACCCGGCGCGGCGAGCCGGTCGCGACCATCGTCTCCTCGAGGATCTCACCCGGACTGGCCCGCCTGATCGCCAACGGAACGGTGCGGCCGGGCAACGGCAAGCGCCACCTCCGCAAACCGGTGAAGCTCCGCGGACCCGGCCCGACCGCCGCCGACTACGTCTCCGAAGGTCGCCGCTGAGCCTGTACCTCGATACGAGCGCCCTGATCAAGCTCGTCGTCGAGGAGCCGGGGAGCGACGTCGCGAATCAGGCCTACGACAGCTTCCCGGTCGCGTCGACCAGCGCGATCGCGTACCTCGAGGCGACGTCGGCGCTTGCCCGGATGAACAAGGGTCGCCGCCTTTCGAGCCAGGCGTACCGAGCGGCGCTTCGCGACCGCGACGAGCTCTGGGACGAGCTGCAAATCCATGCCGTGACCGACTCGCTGATCGCAACCGCATCCCGCGCCGCCATCGGTGAGCACACCCTACGCGCCTACGACTGCCTCCATCTCGCCACCATCGCCACCTTCGCCGACGCCGATCGCGTCACCGTGGCCTGCTGGGATCGCGATTTGCGCGAGGCGGTTCGCGAGCACGGCTTCGCCCTCATTCCCGAGCGCCTGGGCTGACCACACCCCGGGTGCAACGCGTTTGACGCGATATGGACGTTGAAAACGTTGCACCCGGCGGTGGGGGAGTCAGTGGGCGCTGGCGGGTGCCGCCTTCTCTTCGGCCGCCTCGTCCTGCGCCTGTTTGACCAAGCCTCGCCAGTCCGTCGTGCGGAAGACGAGCAGGATCGCGGCGAAGCCGAGGACGACCGACCAGGCCGCCATCGCGATCTGCGTGCCGACCGAGAAGGAGAGGACGGCGGAGCGCGAGGGGCCGTTCAGGGTCGCCACCAGCAGCGCCTGCTGGGCGCCGGCGCCGCCGGGCGTGAAGGGGACGATCGTCGAGATCGCCTGCACGCTCATCACCAGCATCACGCTGCCGACCGAGCCGCCGATGCCGAAGGCCTCGAGGAAGAGCCAGAAGGCGGCGAAGCGGAAGAGCCAGCCGATCCCCTGCCAGGCCCAGACCTCGCGCAGGTAGCGGCGCGGCTGGGTGAGGATGACGAGCCCCTGCCGGACCCGCGCCCAGAAGCGGCGCACGCGGTGGGCGAGCAGGTAGACGCCGATCGCCGTGACGAGCGCGAGCACGCCGATGGCGATCAGCAACGTGCGCGGGTGGTTGGCCCAGAAGGAGATCTCGAAGGCGGACAGGTCGGGCAGCTGCGGCGGTTCGGGCAGCAGCCCCTGCGTCATCGCGTAGAGGAAGACGAGGATGCCGGCGGTCGTGTCGAAGACCGTCTGGACGAGGAAGGAGGAGGTGACCGCCGGGTAGGAGGAGTGCGGGATCTGGCGCTTGACGAGGAAGACCTTGGTCACGTCGCCGGCGCGGGCGGGGACGATCGCGTTGATCCCGGCGCCGGCCAGGTAGGCGGCGGCGAGCTGCAGGAAGGAGATCGGCGTCCCCGGGTAGGCGGCGCGCAGGACGTTGCGCCAGGCCCAGGCGCGCGAGAGCTGCATCCCGGCGAGCATCACGAGGGCGAGCGCGAACGGGGTCCAGCGCACGTCGGAGAGGTGCTCGAAGAACGCGCTCGCGGCGTTGAAGAACGAGTTGAAGCTCGAGGCGAGATCGGCGAAAGGCATCGCAGCTACACTAGCCCGCTCGTGTCAGAGGCCGAGACGCAGACCGCCGCCGCCCAAGCCGCTCCCGACCCCGCCGACGAGGCGATGTGCGCCCGCGCCCGCGAGCGCTACACGGCCGACCGCAAGAGCCGCTTCCGCCGGCGCCGCAAGCGCCACGCCGAGCTGCCCAACCTGATCATCGTCGGCGGCCTGAAGTGCGGCACGACCAGCATCCACCACTACCTCGGCCTCCACCCCGAGATCCAGATGTCGAAGCCGAAGGAGCTCAACTTCTTCGTCGAGGAGCTGAACTGGGACCTCGGGCTCGACTGGTACGCGAGCCGCTTCGACAGCCGCTTCGAGGTGCGCGGCGAGTCCTCCCCCCACTACACGAACCTGCCCCGCTTCCGCGGCGTGCCGGAGCGGATCAAGGCGCACTGCCCCGAGGCGCGCCTGATCTACATGGTGCGCGACCCGATCAAGCGCATCCTCTCGCACTGGGTGCACGCGACCGGCGCCGGCTACGAGACCGGCGAGATGGCCGAGGTCCTCGCGCGGCCCGACACCTCCTACATGAACCGCTCCAAGTACTGGATGCAGCTGCAGCCCTACCTCGAGCACTTCGAGCGCGGGCAGATCGAGATCGTCACCCAGGAGGAGCTGCAGGGCGAACGCGAGGCGACGATGCGCCGGGCGTTCGCCTTCGCCGGCGTCGACGAGAGCTTCACCTCCGAGCAGTTCGACCGCGAGTGGGAGAAGTCGAGCGCCAAGCAGGGCGACAAATACCAGCTGATGGAGAGGCTGATCAAGCTGCCCGGCTTTCGCTCCTTCGACCGCAACTTCGACCGCCTGCCCGAGTCGATGCGCTGGATCGTCGAGAAGGTCGTCCACGACCCCGAGAAGCCGCCGACGCCGAAGCCGAAGCTGCCCGACGACCTCTTCGAGACGATCCGCGGCCGCTTCGGCGAGGACGTCGCCGAGCTGCAGAAGTTCGCCGGCCGCGAGCTCGCCGGCTGGCACGACTACTCCTGACCCTGATTCCGGGACGTGCCGTCCCTCAGGTGCCCAAAAAGGCACCTGAGGGAC
>JBLMYD010000092.1:0-38022 GCA_050258095.1 Chloroflexota bacterium | reverse complement strand
TTGTGTCTTCGATCTGCGTGAGCAGGTTGTGTTCAGGGTCATAGACCTTGATTTCCGAGGTGCCCGCCGAGGAGAGGTAGAGGTCTCCCTGGGAGTCGGTGGCGGCGCCGCAGGCGTGGTTCAGGCCCCCGACGTCGAGGGCTTCGCTGCGGGGGTGGAAGGGGATGGCTTGGGCGGAGGGGGTGAGGAGGAGGAGGAGGAACAGCACGGTTGCCGGCAGAGCGCCTAGCGCTGTCCACCTTGTGCGTAGGTCAGTCTCTCGTCCCATGCCCGTCCCTTCTCTCCGAGTCCGGCTGCCCGGTGCGGCAACCCGCGCCCCAGCCACCCCCTGGCAAGGGCACAACGACAATACCGCATACGTTCCTATTTAAGGAACAGTCATTTCTGGGTGCGGTTTCGCCCGTCTGAAGCGGATTCTGCGGGTTGTCAAAGCTCGCAAAGACCGTTTCAGGGGGATCCACATGAAGTTGCAGCGCAGTGGCGCGAATTCACCGTAGAAGGGCCGGAGTGCTGCGATGAGAGGTTGAGAGCGTCGCCGAGGCAGCTGCCTATTAGGAGGAGGCGGCTGCGGCCGCCGCTTCGCGTCGGCGCCGGCCGTCGAGGATCGCTTTGCGTAGCCGGTGGCGCAGGCGGTGTAGACGCACCTTCACGGTGCCGTCCGGCAGGCCGAGGCGCCGCGCGATCGCCTGCTGGGTGAGGTCCTCGCCGTAGCGCAGGAGCAGCAGCATCTTGTCGCGCTCGCCGAGCTTCTCGATCGCCGCGCGCAGGTCGTCGCACTCGGCGCTGGAAACCGTCTGGTCGTCCTCGACCACCTCCGCCACCACGATCTCGGCGACCGGTTCGGGCCGCACGCGCGCGTGCGCGCGGAAGGCCTCGTTGCGGACGATCGTCGAGAGCCACTCGGTGCGGCGGTCGGCGTTGCGCAGCGTCGAGCGCCGGCGCCAGGCCCGTAGCAGCGCGTCCTGGGCGATGTCTTCGGCTTCCGAGGGGTCGCTCGCGTAGCGGTAGGCGAGGCGAACGCAGAGTCGGTGCGCCTCCTCCCACTGCCAGCCCTCTTCGGACCCTCGGATCTGCGAAGACGAAACGTTGATTGCTCAAGACTACTAGTTCTAAAAGAAAAAAGCTACCCCCAATTGTGAAACCTTTTCGAGTCAATGCGGGTCCCATGACCATGGGACACACCGCCGTCTCCGAGGCCGACGGGCGCTGGGCGGAGCGCACCTACGAGGCGATGGCGCCGGTCTACGACGACTTCACCGCCCATCACGAATACGACCTCTGGACCGCCGACCTGCTGGAGATCCTCGAGCGCCACGGGCTCAGCGGGCGCCGCCTGCTCGACGTCGGCTGCGGGACCGGCAAGAGCTTCCTCGAGATGCTGCCCCGCGGCTGGCAGGTCACCGCCTGCGACCTCTCGCCGGCGATGGTCGCCATCGCTCGCGAGAAGGCCGGCGACGCCGTCGATCTCTCGGTCGCCGACATGCGCGAGCTGCCCGTCTTCGGCGAGTTCGACCTCGTCTGGGCGCTCGACGACGCGGTCAACTACCTGCTCGACGGCGACGAGCTGCGCGCGGCGCTGGCCGGCATGCGCGCCAACCTCGCGCCCGGCGGGCTGCTGCTCTTCGACCTCAACTCGCTGCTCGCCTACCGCACCTTCTTCGCCGAGACCGAGGTGGTCGAGCGCAACGGGCGCCGCCTCGTCTGGACCGGGCTGGCGAGCGCCGACGTCGCCCCCGGCTCGATCTGCGAATCGCGCCTCGAGGTGCAGCTGCCCGACGGCACCCCGGCGCCCGAAGAGGAGCCGCTCTTCCACCGCCAGCGCCACTTCCCCGAGGCCGAGGTGCTGGCCGCCTTCGCCGACGCCGGCCTCGAGCGCGTCGACGTCTACGGGCTCGACGAGGCGGGCGCGCCGCGCCGGCCGCTCGACGAAGCGATCCACAAGAAGGTTCTCTACCTGGCCCGCCGCGCGGCCTAGCTTCCGGCCGCGCCCGCTTACCATAGGCGGTCCCTATGCCTGAGCCCGTAAAGCGCGGCGAGCGCTACATGCCTGGGCTCGACGGCCTGCGCGCGATAGCGGTGCTCGGCGTGATCCTCTTCCACCTCGGGTTCGGCTGGGCGGAAGGCGGGCTGCTCGGGGTCGGCGTCTTCTTCACCCTCAGCGGCTACCTGATCACCGACATCCTGCTCACCCAGGTCCGCCGCGGCGGGATCAGGCTGCGCTCCTTCTGGGCGGCGCGCGCCCGTCGCCTGCTGCCCGGCCTCTTCCTGATGCTGGTCGTCGTCACCGCCTGGGTGACGACGATCGGCCCCCACCAGCCGCCCGACTTCCGCGCCGCGGTCGGCTCGGCGATCGGCTACTTCAACAACTGGTGGCTGATCTTCCACCACGTCTCCTACTTCGAGCGCTTCGCCCCGCCCTCGCCGCTCAACCACCTCTGGTCGCTATCGGTCGAGGAGCAGTTCTACATCCTCTGGCCCTTCCTGCTGATGCTCGGGATCCGCCTCGTCCCCGAGCTGAAGAACACGACCGGGGTGCGCCCGCGCCTGGCCGGCGCGACCCTCCTGCTCGCGCTCTGCTCGGGAATCCTGATGGCGATCCTCTACCACCCCACGCTCGACCCCTCGCGCGTCTACTACGGCACCGACACGCGGGCGCTCGAGCTGCTCTTCGGCGCCGCCTTGGCGATGGTCTGGCCGAGCCACCGCCTGCGGGCGGACGTCGCGCCGCGCGCGCGCTGGGTGATCGACGGCGCCGGCCTCGCCGGCCTCCTCGTCATCGGCCTGATGTTCTGGACCGTCGGCGAGTTCACGCCCTTCCTCTATCGCGGCGGCTTCGCCGTGCTGGCGATCGGCTCGGTGCTGGCGGTGGCGGCGCTCGCCCACCCGGCCTCGCGCCTCGGCCCGATCATCGGCTGCCGGCCGATGCGCTGGATCGGCCAGCGCTCCTACGGGATCTACCTCTGGACGCTGCCGATCGTCGTCCTCACCAGCCCGCAGGGCGCCCACGGCCCGAACGTCCTGCGCGGCGCGCTGCAGGTCGCCGCGATCATGGCCGTCGCCGAGCTCTCCTGGCGCTTCGTCGAGGACCCGGTGCGCCACGGCGCCCTGGAACGGCTCTGGGCGCAGTGGCGGGCGGGGCGCCGGCGGTGGGCGCCGCTGCGCCGCCGCTCCTGGGCGCTGGTCGGCGCCGGGGCTCTCGTCCTCGCCGTCGCGATCGCCGGCGTCGCCGGGGTCGGCGTCTCCAGCGAGCCGAAAGCGATCGCCACCGTCGCCAAGACGGTGAAAGCGAAGCGGGTGCGCCGGGCGCCGCTGGCGACCATGTGCAAGGCGGTCGTCCACATCGGCGACTCGACCTCCGAGGGCCTGGTCTCGAGCGAATACCTGCCCAAGCCGCACGAGCTGATCAGCGCCCAGTACGCCCGCGTCGGCGCCACCACGCAGCACTTCGAGATCGCCGGCGCGCGCTCGATCCACGAGCGCTACGAAGGCGAACCCAACGCCCAGGAAGTCGCCGAAGCGTGGAAGCGAGAAGGCTTCAAAGGCTGCTGGGTGATCGCGATGGGTACCAACGAGGCGGCCGACGTCGCCGCCGGCTCGACCTTCGGCTACGACGACCGGATCGCGGCGATGATGTCGACGATCGGCGCCGAACCGGTGCTGTGGGTCAACGTCAAGTCGCTGGTCGCCAACGGCCCCTACGCCGCGGCGAACATGTGGTCATGGGACAGGACGCTGCGCGCCGCCTGCAACCGCTACCCGACCATGCGCATCTACAACTGGGCCGCCGACGTCAAGGACAGATGGTTCATCCCCGACGGCATCCACTTCACCTCCGAAGGCTACGCCGCCCGCGCCCGGCTGATCGCCGACGCCCTGCTGGAAGCGTTCCCCAACACCGAACCGCTGAAGATGACCGACAGCCGCGACTGCGTCGTCACGGGCTAGCGATGTTACGACCCTGGGGAGCCGTTGAGGGCAATGCGCCTCGCCTCATGCACGCCGAGGTAGGGCGTGAGGGCGAACTGGATCGCGTCGGCGGCGAGCCGTGGCAGTTCCCCGGCGCGGCCCTGGTCGACGCGCTGGGCGACGAGCATGGTGATGCCCCCGGCCAGCGAGTGCTCCAGCGTCGAGGGCAGCAGCGTCCCGTTCGGGACCTGGTCGCGGCCGGGCTCGAGCAGGCCCGCGCAGAAGTCGATCAGGCGCCGGTAGCGGCTGAGGCCGTCGCGGCCGCGGGCCAGGGCCTCGTTGGTGAGCAGGTCGGCGACCGCCGGATCGGTGGCGGCGAAGTCGAAGGCGGCGCGGATCGCGGCCGCGACCTGGCCCGGCCAGTCGTCCTCGGCGAGGTAGGCCTCCTCGACGACGACCTGCAGGCGGGCGAAGGCGGCCTCGAAGGCGCGCGCGAACTCATCCCGGCGCGGATGCTCCGCCACCTGGCCTCCCTGAGTCGACGCTCGTTGGCCCCTGCACGGGCACGGGCGGGAACTATAAACATGAGTGTCCGCTCCTCACCGCCCGGGTGCAACGCGTTCGACGCCTTATAGGCCCCCTATGCGTTGCACCCGAGGCTAGGCGGCTTGGGCGGCGCGGCGCATCTCGTCGGCGGCCGCGGTGGGGCCGATGTAGGGGACCAGCATCGCGAAGAGCAGGTCCGGCATCAGCTCGACGAGCTGCTCGCCGCGGCCGGCGAGGATCTCGTCGAAGATCAGGCCGGAGACGGCGCCCACCGCCATCACCGAGATCTGCTCGGGCAGCTCCTTGCCCGGCTCCAGGTCCCGGCCCGCGTCCATATAGCCGCGGAAGCGGTTGATCGCGTCCCAGTGCAACTGGCGGGCGTCGGCCCCGGCCGCCGCCACCTCGACCACCGCGGTCCGCGCCAGCTCCGGTTCGAGCGCGAAGATCTCGACCAGCGTCTCGAGGCCCTTGCGCACCCGCTCGATCCACGGCTGCTCGCCGTCGCACTCGCCGACGATCGTCGCGAAGACCCGTTCGACCATCGCCTCGTAGGCGGCGATGAAGCAGTCGTGCTTGTCGTCGAAGTTCTTGTAGAAGGTCGTCCTCGAGGTGCCCGCCTCGGCGATCACGTCGGCGACCGAGGTCGCGTCGTAGCCCTTGCGGCCGACGACCCGGACCATCGCCGTGAGCAGCGCGTCCCTGCGGCTTTCGATGTCAGTTGCCATCCGAAGGAGAGAGTTGGAAACTTGACTGTCTTCTCATCATAGCGCGTGATGTACGTCGCCGTTTATCGCTCCACGACCTCCCGCGCGGCGGCCTCGGGACCGAGGTAGGGCGAGAGGGCGGCGAGGAGGACGTCGGGCAGCAGAGCGGGCAGCTGCTCGGCGCCCCCCGCCTCGATCTCTTCGGCGATCAGCCCGACCACGGCGCCGATCGCCATCCGCGAGGTGTTGGGCGGCAGGCGGCGCCCCTCGGCGGCGAAGTCGCGGCCCTCGTCGAAGAGCGGCGTCATCCGCTGCAGCGCCGCCCGGTAGCGGCGCTGGGCGGCGGGGCCGGCGGCGCCGAAGTCGACCAGGGCGAGGCGCGCGACCCGGGGCTCGGCGGAGAGCGAGCCGAGCAGCGCCACGAGCCCGGCGCGCACCCGCGCCGGCCACTCGCCCGCCGCTTCGAAGGCGCTCGCCACGCGCCGCGCCAGCACGTCGGCGGCCGCGTCGTAGGCGGCGAGGAAGCAGGCTTCCTTGTCGCCGAACAGCTCGTAGAAAGTGGTGCGGGAGACGCCCGCCTCCTTGGTCAGGTCGGCGATCGTCGTCGCCGCGTAGCCCTTCTCGGCGACGACGTCGATCGCGGCGTCGAGCAGCCGCTCCCGCTGCGAGCGGGCGACGACCTCGGGCGGCAGGCGGTGCCGGCCGCGGGGCGGTCGCCAGCGCTCGGGCCTTGGGCGCCTCGCCTCGGTCGCCAACTCAGCGGTCCGCCGCGGGATGCGCCCGCTCGGCCTCGCGCGCCTGGCGCAGCGCCTCCTCCTGGCCGAGGTAGGGAAGGGTGGTGATGTAGACGATGTCGGGCAGCAGCTCGGGCAGCCGCTTCGTGTTGCCGGTCAGGATCTGGCCGACGATCAGCGACTCGGCGGCGGCCAGCGCGGCGCGGGCGGCGCTGGTCGGGATCGCCTCTTCCTCGACCGGGTCCTCGCGGCCCCGTTCGAGCAGCGACTGCAGCACCTTCTTGCCCGAGACGTAGAGCTGGAAGGCGCGGTCGCCCGAGGCCGGCGCCTCGATCAGCGCCATGCGGGCGAAGGTCGGCCGGCTCGCCAGCAGCTCGAGGAAGGCGGCGGCCGCGTCGCGGACCATCGTCGCCCAGGGCTTGTCGGGCGAGTAGACGGCGACGATCGAGCCCATCGCGTCGGCGAGCGAGAGCTCCATCGCCGCGTGGAAGCAGTCCTCCTTGTCCTTGAACAGCTCGTAGAAGGTCGCCCGCGAGACGCCGGCGGCGGTGCAGACGTCGCCGATCGTCGTCGCGTTGTAGCCCTGCTCGGCGGTCATCTTGGCGACCGCGACCAGCAGCCTTTCGCGCTGCGAGTGCGCGACCGGCGGCTCGTCGAGGTCGTCGCGGCCGGCCGGCAGCTGCTCCTGCTCGATCAGCTCGTCGAGCTCTTTCGCTCGGTCGGACGACGACGCTTTGCCATTGGCGGAACGGGATCGCGCGGGGGGCATGGGCTTCTCCTCAAGCGGACAACGGTGTTTCCGGTAAACACGATTGTACACCCCCTCCCGTCCAATTTGGACGATCCTGTACCCGGCGAACAACGGCGCGGCCCGATTTTCGACAGTCGTCCAACGACGTAGCGGCCGAGATGCCTGCCGGCCCCGGGCCGCGCGGCTCAATCGCCGACCATGCGCTGAGCGGCGGCGATGAACTCCGCTGCCGATTCGACCACGGAGCGAGCCTTCTGCTCGTCGTGGCTGACGGCTTCGTAGTCGCCCTGCTCGCGCGCTTCCTGAGCCTGATGGGCTCGGGAGAAGAGGTGCTGGTCGAATGCGTCGGTGACCACGTAGCGGCGGCGAAAGAGATTCCAGGTGCCCCCGTGAGTTCGAGCGTGCTCGTCGTCCTCCGACAACGCGGCGCGCGCCGCGTTCAGCATCGCGTAATAGGCGACGCTTACCGCCACCGTCGGGTGGCCGGCGTCCAGCGCCTCCCGCGCGGCTTCGAGGCGCTCCTCGGCCTGCGCCATGAACTCCTCCGAGCGCGGGCTCACTTGTACTCGTCCTCCTCCAGGTCGCCGCCGGCGAGGACGATCTTGTCGCGATCGACCTCCTGGAAGAAGAAGCTGCGGATCTGACGGCGGTTGCGCAGCCAATCCGCGTCGTACATATGCATCGAGTAGTAGGGAGGCGAGTCGCCCTCCGCGGCGACGGCGTCGATCATCTTCGGCGTGAAGTCCCACTTGAACGAGTCGACGTCGCGGCGCGGATCGACGATCGCCATCATGTCGATGTCGGAGCGTCGGTCGTAGTGAGTCTCGTCGGGGTCGGCCTCGCCCCGGGCGCGCGAGCCGTAGAGCCAGACGGCGAGGAGATCCTCGCCCAACTCGCTTTCGAGCAGGGCGACGATGCGCGTCACGGCGCGGCGCTCGGTCTCGTTGAGGGCAGCCCTTGCAAGGGCTGCTGACAGCTCGACCGCCATCCAGTTGAGGATAGGGCGCGAGGCGGAGACCGCCTCCTCAGCTCAAGGCCAAACCGCCACCAGCGCGGCTGTCCCGATCCATTTATCCTTGCAAATCTTAAGTCCAGCTATAGAAATGCAAGGATCTCGAGTCCGGGGTCGCCGCGAAGGCAAGGGGGCCGGCAGGTTCCTGCTGCTGGGCTCCACCGCGATCGACCTGCTCGCCCACAACCAAGGTGGGCTCCTCAATGCGGCCCAGCTCGCGCGCAGCCTCGGCGTCAGCGGCGCCACCGTCGGCCACTACCTCGACCTGATGGTCGACCTGCTCCTGGTCCGCCGCCTGCCACCGCGCCTGACCAACGTCGGCAAGCGACTGGTCCGCTCGCCGAAGGTCTACGTGCGCGACAGCGGTCTGGTGCATGCCCTGCTCGGCCTCGCCGACAAGGACGCCCTGCTCGGACATCCGGCGGTCGGGCCGAGCTGGGAGGGCATGGCGATCGAGAACCTGATCGCGGTGGCCGGCGAGCGTGTCGAGGCGAGCTTCTACCGCACCGGCGGCGGGGCCGAGGTCGACCTCGTCCTGACCTGGTCCGACGGAAGCGAGTGGGCGGTAGAGATCAAGCGCAGCCTGGCGCCGAAGCTCGAACGAGGGGTGCGTTCGGCGCTCGACGACATCGAGCCCGAGCGCGCTTTCGTCGTCTACCCGGGCAGCGAGCGCTACCGCCTGGCCCCGCGAACCTGGGCGATAGGCCTGGCCGAGCTATGCGCGGAGATCCGCCACGCCTGACGCCTTCCTGACCTCAAGGCCAAACCGCTTCCAACGGCGGGCGGGCCGGCTGGCCCCAGGGGGCGGCGATCGCGATCTTCCACTCGCCCCCCAGGCAGCGCAGGACGAGGCTGGGAGCGGGCGAGCGGGAGAGCCCCTGGTCGGGGACGCCACCACGTGAGATCGCCCAGCGCTCGTGGGCGAGGGCGGTGTCCCCGGCGACGAGGACGCCGCGCAGCTCGATCCGCACCTCGGCGCCGGCGGCGATCAGCTCATCGAGGGCGGCGCGCAGCGCCGCCTCGCCCTGGGTCGCGGTGCCCTCGGGGCCGACCAGGACCGCGCCCGGCGCAAAGCAGGCCAGGGCGGCCTCCGTGTCGCCCTGGTTGAGCGCCCGGCAGAGCGCCTCGCTGGCAAGCCGCGGGGTGGCGGCGAGGCGCTCGCCCAGGGGCCCAGGCGGCGCGGCGGGGGCCGGCGCCTGGGCGAGGGAGAGGCCGGGTTGCAGGTTCATCTCCTAATGCCTCTTCTTCTTTGTCTTGGCACGCACCAGCCTGACGTTAACCCTTGCCCCCGCTGAGCGGAGCGCTCCCGCGCCGGGCTTTGAGGAGCGCACGACGAGCTTGCCCTTGCCCTTGGGCTTGCTGACCTTGCCCAGCGCGCAGTGGGAGCGGCGCAGGGCCTTCTTGGCCTGGGCCAGGGTCTTGCCCCCCAGCCTGGGCACGCGGCACTTGGTGGCGGAGGGAGAGGAGCTCTTGGCGAAGTGGGCGGTGACGTTGCGCGCTTCGTTCATCAGCACCTTGCAGGCCCCGGTGCCCGCGCAGCCTTCCCCCGACCAGCCGGCGAAGGTCGAGCCCGGAGAGGCGCTGGCGTGCAGGCCGACTTTGACCGAGGCGTCGACCTCGGTCGAGCAGCTCTGCGTGCAGGAGAGCGTCCCGGTCGGCTTGCCGATCACCGTGCCCGAGCCGCTTCCCGCCAGGTTGACGGTCAGGGTGCGGGTGCCGATCGCGGTGAAGACGGCGTTGACTTTGCGGTCGGAGTTGATCTTTCTTTCGCAGGGCCCGGTGCCGTAGCAGCCCCCACCGGACCAGTGGTCGAACTCAGAGCCCGCGGCGGGCGTGGCCACCAGGGTGACGGGGGTCTTGAAGACGTAGGCCTCGGCGCAGTCCCCGGGACAGGCGATGCCGCCCGGGACGCTCTGCACCGAGCCCGCTCCCGTGCCCTTGAGGTTGACCGCGAGGGTGTAGGTGACCCAGCCCGGTTCGAGCTCGAAGCTCGCGGTCACCTGCCGGGCCGAGGCCATCGTCACGATGCACTTGCCTTCTTTGACTTCGTCGCAGCCCGACCATTTGACCGGCTCGGTGTGCAGGCCCGCTTCGCCGCTCAGCGTCACTTGCTGGCCCGGGGGGAAGTTGACCGCGCAGGCGGCGCCGCAGTCCAGGGCGGCGGGGAAGCTACTCACCGTGCCCGTGCCGTCGCCCTGCTTGGCGATCGTCAGGGTCGGGCCTTCGACGTTGAAGAGGGCGCCGACTTCCCTTGCTTCGCTCATCCTCACCAGGCAGCGATCTTCGGCGTCGACCGAGTCGCAGCCCGACCACTGCACGGGCAGGGTGCCGGCGCCTGCGGCGCCGCTCAGGGTGATCGTCTGCCCTTCGCCGAAGACCGCGGAGCAGGAGCCCCCGCAGGTGATCCCCGCCGGTTTGGAGGTGACCGTGCCGGCGCCGAGGCCGCCCTTGGTCACCTTCAGCGTCTGCGGGCGCAGGTTGAAAGTGGCGCTCACCGTTTTGGCGCCCGCCATCGTCACCTCGCAGCGGCCTTCGCCGTCGACTGAGTCACAACCGGCCCATTTGACCGCTTCGGTGTAGGGGGCGGGGGTTGCGGTGAGGAGGACTTCGGCGCCGTGGTCGTATTCGGCCGAGCAGACCGCGCCGCAATCGATCCCCGCCGGTTGGGAGGTGACCGTGCCGGTGCCCGTGCCCGGCTCTTCGACTGTCAGCTTGCGCTTGATCAGGGCAAAGGAGGCGATCACTTTCCTTGCCGAGCTCATCGTCACCTTGCAGCGGTTTTCGATGTTGACCACATCGCAGCCTGACCATTTGACCGCGGCGCTGTTGGGGCCGGCGACGGCGGCGAGCAGGACGGTCGCACCTTCGGCGAAGGCGGCGGCGCAGGTTTCCCCGCACTCGATCCCCGCCGGTTCGCTCGTCACCGTGCCGGTTCCGGCACCGGTCTTTTCGACTGAGAGGGTCTGGGAGGCGGCTTGGGCTGCGGTGGGCATCCAGACGGCCCCGGCCACCACGGCAAGGATGGCGCAGAGCTTGAGCAAGCTGGGGAGCCTGGTCATCGACGGGCTCCGGGCGTGGTGGTGGATGCCGGCGTGGGCGGTAGAATTCGCTCCGTGACCGCGAAGGAGCAACTGCTCAAGGAGGCCCCACACTGGAGCGAGGCGCAGGCCGCTGTCGCACTGCGGATGGTGCACGGCAACGAGGATCCGTGGGGCGATCTGGAGACCTGGGGGGACGCGGTCACTCGCGGCGTGTTCAGCCACCTAGATGAGCAGGAGGCAAAGGCCGGCTTCTCCTGGGAGAAGTACCGCTGAGTATGAGGCGGGGCGAGGTCTGGTGGCATGAGCCGCCCGAAGAGAAGGTGCGCCCCGTCGTGATCCTGACTCGGGACGAGGCGATCGGCAGGCTCAACAAGCTGGTCGTTGCACCGTCTACCGGGACGATCCAGGGCATTCCCACCGAGGTGCAGGTCAGCCGCGAAGAGGGAATGCCGCACGACTCCGCGATCAGTCTCGACAACGTCGCGCTGGCCCGCAAGTCGCATCTGACCGAGCTGATCACCGGGCTTGGTCCCGAGAAGATGGACGAGGTCTGCCGGGCCCTGGCGCGGGCAACGGCCTGTGGCTGAGCGGGCGCTCACCGGATGCTCCTGCGCTTGGCGCGCCTACCCCGCTTGTGATGGCGGCGGTGCTTTCGCCCCTTGTGCTTGCAGGTGACCCGCAGGACGGGACGCGAGCGGTAGTACTTGCCGTTCTGGCCGCCGAAGGCGAGCGTGGCGCGGTGCTTTCGTTCGCAGAGGTCGGCCGAGTTTTCGAACAGGCCCTTCTTGCCGCCCGCCATCACCAGGTCGAAGGAGGTGACCGGGGCGTCGGGGGAGTTGGCGAAGGTCGTGCGCAGCTGGCCCTTGACCGAGTCGACGTTGCCGACCAAATCGAAGGCGACCTGGGAGTTGTGCAGGGCGGCGACGACGTCGGGCAGCTTGCGTTCGGGGTTGGAGCGCAGCATCACCGGCCCTTCCAGCGGTTCTGAGAGCAACGGCGTGCTCGCCTTCGCGTAGCCGTAGATGCTTCCCGCCGGGCAGTTCGCCCCGTTGCCCGCCCCTTCGGCGAACTGCACCCGGGTGCAGATGTTGTTGAAGTGGGCGTTGGCGATGAACTCGCTGTGAGGCAGGAGGATCTGGGCGCGGGCGATGCCCGCTTCGCCGATCCCGTTCATCTGTAGGTGGGAGACGAACTTGGGGAAGCCGCCGCGTTTGGTCGAGCCGATCAGGCGCAACGAGAGCCGCGGCTTGAAGGGCAATGCGGCGCAATCGGCGGCCTGGAAGCGCGAGGCGACCGTGACCGGGTTGTCGTCGGCTTCGGAGGCGAAGTCAAGGCCCGATCCGAGCACCGTGGAGGCGACCGAGGTCGGTTCGCAGTCGGTCGGGTTGAGGGTGAATTCGGGCCGATCGACGTAGGCGCGGATGTCGCGCAGGTGCACGGGCACGCCTTCGATGATGTGGGGGATCGGGTCCGAGCCGGTGGCGTCGATGAAGACTTCGGCGGTTTCGGGGTTGATCCGCAGCGCCTCTCTAACGACGACGGTGCCGAGGTCGAAGGGCCCCGCCTTGGCGGCGGTGATCGCGACGATCGAGAGGTTGGAGCCGTTGTAGGGGCCGGCGAGGTAGACCTTGCCGGGGACGTAGACGAGCACCGTGCCGACGCCGGCGCCGACCAGGGTGCGGCCGATCTGCGATGCCGCCGGGCAGGAGGGGTCTTCCAGCTCCGCGCTGCCGCCCAGCATCGCCCCTTCTCTTGACTTGGCCTGCGCGATGCCCGCCTCGGGGCAGTAGGGGATGCCGGCGAGCTTGCCGGTCAGCCCGGGCGGCAGCTTGATCGAGAAGTGGGTGATCTCTTGTTCGGCGTCTGTGCGCTGCAGGCGCAGGTAGAAGGGGCTGAAGGAGCCGGCGGCGTTGTTGAGCGTGCCGGCGATAAGGCCCGGTTTGAAGGGCGGCAGGCCGCCGGTGGGGCAGGCGCCGCCGTCGGCGCCCGCTTCGATCTGGAAGGAGGCGGTCTTCTCCACCGCTTCGGCGTCGGAGGTGGCGCTGAAGGGGGTGAACTTGGCCGTGGTCTGATATTCGCCGCAGGCGGGCGGGGAGACCAGCGGCGCCCTGGGCCCTTCGCGGAAGTGCAGCTTGAAGTCGGAGAAGGGCAAGGGCGGCAGGCCTTCGAAGGTCGAGGTGATCTGCCCGGTTTCGTGGTCGAAGGCGACCCGGCCCGCCTGCTTGACGAGGATGCCGCGTTCGGGTGCCCTCGCGACCATGTAGAGGGCGGTGAGGGTGCCGAAGGGGTTTTCGTAGGGGGCGGCGACGTAGAGGGCGCCTTCGACGGCTTCTTCGAGCAGCGGCGAGTGCACTACGAGGCTGCCGAGCTTGGCCGCTTGCGGGCAGCCCTGCCCGGCTTTTGTTTCCAGCTGCTCTTCTTCGTACTGGGCTTTCGTGCAGACGCCCGTGCCTTCGGCGAAGGAGGGGTTGACCGTCACCCCTTCGGGCAGGGTGACGACGGCCTTGCGCGGCTCGGTTTCGGCGACGCCGCCGGGGTTTTTGAGCCCTTCGTTCGGCAGCTTCAGTTCGAAGTCGAGGCCCGCCGGGCTTCCGGTGAGCTTGCTCGTCAGCTGCGAGGCGATCTGGGGCTTGAAGGGGACGCTCGCGCAGCCGTCCTGGGCGGCCGGGTTGCCGCCGGTGTCAAGCGAGTAGGCGGTGGCGGTGTCATAGACGCCCGGGGCGAGCTTGGAGTCGACCGCGACCCTCGTCGCCAGCGGCACAGAGCACTGCGCGGGCATCGTCAGGAAGGGCAAGTGGGGGCCGACGTAGGGGACCCCCCCTTCGGCGGGGACGAGGCCGCGTTCGTCGTCGTGGGATTCGTCGGCGGGCGTGCCCCAGACCGTCGCTTCCACCGAGGTCACTTCCAGCGGCAGGCCGTTGGTCGCGACGTGCAGGCCGTAGCCGGCTTCGGTCAGGACCGAGACGTTTTGCAGCGCGTTCAGGCCGGTGGCCGAGAAACCGAGCTGGGCGGCCGTGCCCGGCAGCGGCACCATGTCATAGATCGGGCCGGTGACGAAGCCGAGGCCGGGGACGTTGGCCTTGAGGATGCCGACCTGGGTGTTGGGCGAGCAATTCGGGCCAAAGCCCTCGAATTCCTGGCGCGTGCAGCGCGGCACGGCGAAGGGGTCGCCGACCAGCCCGGCGGGCAGGTCGATCAGGACGTCGCGCATTTCGCCGCCTTCGGAGTGGCCTTCTTTGTCGGTGTTGAGCTTGAAGGCGAGCGTCCAGGAGTAGGGGTGCGAGGAGGCCTGGCTGTCGAGGACGCCGCCTTCGCTCGCGAGGGCGGTGGTCGTGAGCGAGCCCGGTTCGATCCCGAAGCTCCCCGCCTGGGCGGCTGCGGGCCAGGCCAGGAGCGCCGCGGCGGCGGCGAGCGTGGCGAGCGTGCGGGCGGGCTTCATCGGGCGCCTCTGCGGTTGCGCCTGGCGTGCCGGCGGTGCTTGCGGTGCCTGGCCACGCACCTGCCGTGCCGGCGGACCTTGCTCTTGGCGCAGCGACGGGGCTTTCGCACCGCCGGTTCTTCGTGCACGTTGCCGGCCCCTTCGAAGCTCGCCGAGCCCGGCGTCGAGTCGTTGGGCGCGGAGACCGGCGGCTGGCAGGCTTCGCCCAGGCATTCGGCCGGCTGGGTTTCGGTTTCGCCCGCGAAGCCGCCGCCTTCGCGGGCGTCGTAGAGGTCGACCAGTTCGTCGCTGTCGGAGGGCACCAGCGCTTCGCGGGAGGTGAAGAAGACGTTGGCCCCCGTTTCGTCAACGGCGAGCAGGTTGGAGTCCACGGCGCCGGTGCCGGGGGAGATCAGGCTCACGCAGCCCGTTGCTCTTACACAGGAGCCCGTGCCCTGGGGCTCTGCCTCATAGACGTCTTCGACGCGGCCGTTGACATCGCGCGGGGAGAGGCGGTCCTGGCTGTCGAAGTAGAGGCGACCGGAGTCGGTCAGGTAGCGCGACTGGGGCTGCCATTCTCCGGCGGCACCGATCCGCCGCAGGGTCGAGGGGCCGAGCGGCGCTTCGCCGGTCGGGTTGCAGGAGGGGCAGGTGAGGTGCCCGCTGGCTGAGTCATAGAGGAAGGCCTCGCGGCAGGGGAGGAGGACGGGGACGTATTCGGCGAGTTCGAAGTCGAATTCTTCGTGTTCGCAGCCGACGTTGTCATAGCCGGTCAGCGGCGCGGTCGAGGCGAAGGCGAGGTAGCGCCCGTTCGGGCTCGCCTCGGCGGTGCGCTGGGCGGGGGAGATCGCCCAGTCTTCGAGGCCTTCCACCCCGCCGCCGCCGTCGGTGGTCAACAGGGTGGTGATGAAGCTCGTGCCCTTGCCCTGTTCGTAGAGGTAGAGGTTGGGCTTGGCCGCTTCGGCGGCCTGGCCGCGCTCGTTTTGCCCTGAGCCCGGCAGCACGGCGCTGTCGACGAAATAGAGGCGCGAGATCTTCCCTTCGGCTTCGCCCTGGCCGAGGATGCCGAGGAAGCCTTTTTTGTCCTGGGTCAGGTCGGCGCAGGCTTTGCTCGTCAGCGAGTAGAGGCAGCCGTCGGCGAAGAGGACCTGGGTGCCGTCGGCCGAGGCGGTGAGGAAGGCTCCGGCGTGGGCGAGCTGGAGCGTCTTTTCGCCGCCTTCGCGCACATAGACGTTCGAGCTGGCGCTCCAGAACACCCTGCTGCCGTCGGCGGAGACCGGGTGGGCGTCGGGGCCCTTGGAGGCAAAGGAGGAGCTGGCGGCCACCGAGGCGTTGCCCGGCAAGACGTTCACGAGTTTCAGGGCCCCGTTGCACCACTGGTAGAGGTCGCGCCCCGAGGAGGTCGGGTCCGGCGGCGCGGGGGCGAAGACGGTTTTGGCGGTGAGCGCGTCGTTGGCGGCGAAGTACTGGCAGGAGTAATCGGGCGAGGCGCCGGCGTATTCGAGCGTGAGGCCGCCCGCTCCGCGGTTGGGGGGCGGGGCGGTGAGCAGCGGGGTGAGGGATTCGGGGCCGGCTTCGCCCTCGAGGTAGAGGTCGGCATAGCCTTCGGGGGCGCCTGCGGCCAGCACCGGGGAGGCCTGGGAGATCGTCCCTGCGCCGAGCTGGGGATCGTAGGTGAGGTGGCGCCCGGCGCTGGTCCCCAGCAGGGCGGGGCTCATCGCCTGCGTCTGCCAGCCGCTGGCGCCGCGCCGCGAGACGTAGGAGTTGAAGACCGCGGCGCCTTCTTCGGACGAGAAGGCGTAGCCCATGTAGGTGACTGAGTCGCCGTTGGGAGCGCTCTGCATCGGGAAGATCTGGCTGTTGGTGGCGCCGGGGGGCTTGCATTCGTAGTCGCAGCTGCTCACCCGCGGGTCGGCGGGGAAAACCTCGCCGCCGTTCTTGCGGGCCGGGGAGACCAGCTCATAGGCGCGGTTGTCGGGCGGGGGGGCGGAGGCGGTGGGGTAGGTGGCGAAGGCAGCGGCTTCGCCCTGGCTTTCGCAGAGCGGAGCGCTCGGCCCGGCGCAGTGGCTCCCGGCGAGGACGCGGAAGCGGTAGGCGCTGTCGGGAGAGAGGCTGGCGATCGCGGCGGTGGCGATCGCGCCCGAGGTGAGCGTGCCGCCCCCTGCGGGGGCTTCGAGCGCCCCTGCGAAGGCGGCCTCTTCTGCTTCTTCTGTGCTCTTGCCTTCGCCTTCGGCGGCTTCCCTCTGGGCTTCATAGGTGACCGCCAGCAGGTACTGGAAGGAGTAGGAGACCGCGAAGCCCTGGGGGTCGATCTGCGCCCGCAGGGTCGCCGAGGTCGCGGTGGCGTTTGCGACCGACTCGGCTTCGATCGCGGGGCCGAGCAGCTTGGCGGGGGCGAGGACGTCGCCGATGCCGAGCTGGGGCGGGGTGCCGGCGTGTTCTTCGGCGTCGACGGTGTAGAGGACGCCTTCGGGGCGCAGGTCCCCCCAATGCAGCGTCGGGTTGACCGCCAGCGCGTAGATCGCTCCCGTCGCCGGTACCGGCTTCATCTTCTGCTGGAGTTCCCCTCCGAATTCCCCCGTTTCGGGGTCGCAGGGCCCCAGGCGGTGGATGCTCTTATCCGAGAACCTGTAGTAGAAGACTTCCCCCGTCGCCTGGTTCGCCGTCATCGCGTAGAGCCTGCCCGAAACCGACATGTCGCAGAGCGGCGTCGCGTTTTCGACCCCCAGCGGGTACTCGCGGATTTCTTCTTCGTTCGCCACCACCAGCCGGTCGCTCCCGACCAGCGCGATCCGCGAGAGGAGCGGCGGCCTCATCCTGATGTCCTTGCCTTCGGCGTAGCAGTAGCTTCCGTATTCGCCGGGGCTGCATGGCTTGAAGCTCATCACCCGCACCTGCCGCGGTTCCACCCCGTTGTAATCGGCGTCGTTGAGGTAAACGGTGCCCGCTGCGTCGACCGCGATCGCGCCTTCGGTCGGGAACGCGTAGTGCACCTTTTCCGGTCCTTCGGCGATCGATTCCGGCGGCGGCCCTTCGCTCCCCGCGTCGCCAAACCCTTCCCCCACCGGCGTCCCGGTCGCCGTGAACACCTCGATCAGGTGGTGCTTGCGTTTGGACCCCGCAAACGAGGAGTTGCGCACGTAGACGTCGCCGGTCGCCGGGTCGACCGCCACCCCCGCCAGCGCTTCGAAATGGCCGACCTCTTCGCCGCCGAAGGGGGCATTGGGGTTCGCCGGTTTGCAGCGGTGGTAGGTGTGGAGGGCGGGTTCGGTCGAGAGCGCCGGGCCGCAGCGCTCATAGCCCGAGGAGGGCGCGCCTTCTTCGTCGCTGCCGACCCCCCAGCCCCAGGCTTCTTCGAAGGCCGGTTCTTCGCCTTCTTTGCCGGGCGCGTAGCGCACCACCCGATGGTTGCGCCCGACGACGTAGAGGCTGCCCGCCGCCACCCCGCCGGCGCCGCTAGCGTTCACCGCCATCCCGAGCGCGTTCTGGAGCTGTTCTGCTTCGCCGCTGGCGCCGAAGTGCTCAGGCACCTGTTCGTAGTCGGCGGAGGCGAGGGAGGGCAGGAGAAGAAGCGTCGCGAGGGCGCCGATCAGCGCCAATAGTCCGAGCCGTCCGATCCCCGCCCTGCGCATCGCTCCCATGTCCCGTTCCTCTCTCATCAAGTCCTGTGTCCCTTAAGTCCCTATGTCCTTCTCACTCCCCCGCTCCCTGGTCGGGGGTCCTGCTTGAGGCCTCCGCCCCGGGCCACTTGCGTGGCCCGGGGCTTTGGCTTGCTTCTCGGGTTACTCGTGCTGCGCTGCGGCTCCTATTCGAGTTCTTCGAAGGTGCCGGTGACGGTCTTCGGTTCGCTCATTTCGACGACGCAGTTGCCTTCTTCGTCGATCGAGTCACAACCGCCCCACAGGACAGAGGCCGAGCCGGGCGCCGCGATCGATTTGAGCACGACGGTCTTGCCCGCCTTTTCCTTCGGCAGGGTGATCGGGCCCTGGTAGATGACGCTCTCTGAGGTGCAGAGGAATTCGCACTTCAGCCCGGCGCCCTTGACGGTGCCGAAGGCCGAGCTTTCGCCCTTGCTCACGGTCAGCGTCTCGGCCGGGTTGATCGTCTTGGTCGGGCCGGTGAAGACGGCGGTGATCGTTTCCGCGACGTCCATCGTGACGACGCAGACTTCGGTTTCCAGGCCTTCGCAGTCGCCGCCTTCCCATTTGACGAAGGTGTTTTCCTTGGCCGGCTTCTCCTTCAGTTCGACCGCCGCGCCTTCGGGCATCGAGGCGATCGCCTGCGTGCAGTAGGAGCCGCAGGCGATCCCCTTGGGCTTGGAGAGCACGGTGCCGGCGCCGCTTTCGTAGGGGCCCTTGTGAACGGTCAGGTCGAGGTTGGGCAGCGGCGCGTATTCGGCGGAGACCGTCTTGGCTTCGCTCATTTCCACGACGCAGTTGCCTTCGCCGTTGACTTCGTCGCAACCGGTCCAGCCGACGAATTCAGAGCCGAAGGCCGGGGCCTGTTTGAGGGTCACGACCTTGCCCGGCTTCACCTTCGGTTCGGTCAGCGGGCCCTGGTAGAGGACCGTGGTTTTGGTGCAGAGGGCTTCGCAGCCCAGGCCCGGTCCCTTGACCGTGCCTTCGCCCGTTCCTGCGCCCTTGTTGACGGTCAGCCCCGTCGGGTTGAGGATTTCCTTGGAGACGCCACCGAAGACGGCGCCGACTTCTTCTGCTTCGGTCATCGGGACCGTGCATTCGGGGCCTTCGACCCCGGCGCAGGCGCCCGTCCATTCGACGAAGGTGCTGCCGTTGGAGGGTTTGGCTTTCAAGAGCACCGGCGTTGCCTCATACATCGAGGCGAGCGCTTCGGTGCAGGCCGCGCCGCACTTGATCCCCTTCGGCTTGGATTGGACCGAGCCGGAGCCTTCTGTGCCGCCGGCCGACTTGGTGACGGTCAGGGTGCGGCGGTTGGAGGTGGGTTCTGGTTCTTCTTCGGGCTGGGCGTAGACCTCGACTTGTTCGTTGAGTGATTCCGCCACGTATACGTCGCCGCTCAAGCCGTTGACGGCAACGCCAAGGGAAACGGTGCTGGTGGTGGTGTTCGAGACTTCGGTCGCTTCGCCGGCGCCGGAGACGTCGAAGGCGGTGACATCGGTCCCGCCGGCATCGGTCACGTAGAGGTAGCCGCTGCCGGGGTCGACGCTGATCAACCCGGCAAGCCCGCCGGAGTTGACGACGTACTTTTCTTCGCCGGTCGTGGCGTCGAGCTTGGTCACCGCGCCGGCATATTCGGTCGCGAAGACGTAGCCGGCGCTGGGGCCGTAGCCGGCCGCGACCTGGCAGGGGGTCGTGGTCGGGAACTGAGCCACTTCGCTGAGGCTGCCCGGGGCGGTCGGTTCCATCTTGTAGACGGCTGCGTTGGCTTCGTAGCTGCCGACGTAGACGGTGCCCGCCGCGTCGACGGCGACGCCGCAGGGGTAGCCGAACGATTCCTGGCCGAGGTATTCGCCGCTGGGGGCGAAGATGTCGATTTCGCCGTTGAAGGCGTTGGTGACGTAGATGTCGCCCGCGGTTTCCCCGGCACTGGGAGGGGCGACCGCGACCTCGGCTTCGATCGGCGAACCTTCGGTACTGAGGATTCCCCCGGACGGGGTTTCGTCGGCCCCGGAGGCGCCGTCGATCACGTTGGCGCCGAGGGCCGTAAAGTTGGCCGGGGTGCCGTCGGGGTTGAAGCGGTGCAGGGTCTGGTCTGAGAAGTCGATGACGTAGAGGTCGCCGGTGGCTTGGTCGACCGCCATGCCGGTCGGCGCGCCGAGTTTGGGCTGGGCGGCCGAGCCGAAGGTTTCCTTGAATTCGAGTTCGCCGGCGGCGAAGGCCGGCGCCGCCGAGACCAGGAGCAGGGCTCCAAGCGCGGCGAGCAAGATTGCAATGCGTCTCACGTATCTCTCCTTGTCGGTGAGCCCCTGCCGGGCCGCTTCCCTCGCGGCGCCTCGGTGACTCGGTTTCCCTGTTGCGTTCCTGAGTGCCTGTGTCTGCGGCAGCTTTTAAACGCAAACGTACATAGATCAATCGTGATTGAACCAGGGAGTGTTGGCGAGGTCAAGGAAAAGATCGGGTCCCCAAAGAGCCCGAAGACGCCGCCCGACCGCCGCTATCGGCTCTGCGATGCGAAATCGTTTGGGTACCGACGTGTTATCTGGCGTCTAGCCAGAGCCGCGACTGCGTTAGCCGGTCAGCGGGTTGTGCCAGCGGAGGCCGGCGGGCTCGAAGCGGGCGAAGTCCGTGTCGGCGGAGCAGACAGCGAGGCCGTGTTCGAGGGCGAGCGCAGCGAGCATGGCGTCGGGGATGAGATTGGCGGCGACCTCGTGGCGTTCGATCAGCCCGCCGAGCAGCTCGCCGTGAGCGGGGCCCGGAGCGGGCACCCAGGCAGCGGGAGCGGCGAGCCACTCGTCGACCTGCCGCCAGGCGACGGCGGGCGGCAGAGGATCGGGCAGCGCGCGCGGATTGGTGGCGACGCGCAGGAAGCCGCCGAGGCTCTGCCAGGGCAAGCCGACCCGGTGAGCGCCGTTGAGCTGCTCGGTCAGCCAGGCGCAGGTGCGCTCGTGGTGCCTGGCCTCCCGGTGGATGGCGTAGAGCAGGAGGTTGGCGTCGAGCAGCATCAGCGGGCCAGCGGGCCCTCGATCTGCTCGATCGTCTCGGCGACGTTCGAGTAGTCGATGCGGGCCGGGCCCATGCTGTAGGTCTTCTGGCGGAAGGGCGGGCGCGCCTTGCGCGGTAGGAGGCCGGCGCGGAGCAGATCGTTGACCGCCTCGCTGAGGCCGAGCCCGCGCTCGCGGCGCGCCTTCTCCACCGCTGCGGCCACGTCATCGGCCAGGTCGATCGTCGTCCTCATGCGCAGATCGTAGCATCTTGATGCAGTATCGGCGGGATCTGGTATTACTTGCTATCCTTACTGGGATGAGAGTGACCCAGAAGGGACAGGTGACGATCCCGCAAGACGTGCGACGGGCGCTCGGGATAGAGCCCGGCAGCGTGGTGAGCTTCGAGCTGGATCGCAGGGGCGCGAGGCTCGTCACCGGCGCGGAGCGGGCGACGAAGCAGATCGACGCGATGGTCGGGGCCGGCGAGGGAAGCCTCAGCACCGACGAGATCCTGGCGCTCACCCGTCGGTGAGAGCCAGGCCCGGCACGTTCGTCGACAGCCTAACCCATGTCCTCGGTCGGCAAGAGATCGACGTCGGAGCGCTCGCTCGCCAGCTCCTCGAGGCGCTTGGAGAAACCGACCCGGTCGAAGAAGCAGAGCTTCGCGTCGGGGGCGCCCAGCTCGAGCCTGATCCGTTCCAGCTTGGCCAGCTCCTCGGTGGGATGGCGGTGCTCGAGGTTGCCGGCGGCCGCCCACTTGCACGAGCCGAGGGCGAGGACCTTCCCGGACTCGTCGGTGGCGACGACATCGGCCTCGAACCGGCGACTGCGCGCCGCACCCTCCTCGCGGACCCGGATCGGCCCCCACCAGCGCCCCACCTCGGTCGCCCCGGGCACGTTGCGCAGCGCCCATTCCTGGCAGACCCGCTCGAACGCGTCCTCGGAGACGAACTTGTCGAGCTGCGGCGCGACCGTGTCCTCGAGGTAGTCCTCGGCGTCGCCTCTCGTCTGCAGGCGGCTCTCGCGGGGGGCGACGAAGCGGAACCAGAAGCGCATGAAGGGATCGGCGATCGCGTAGGCCACCCGCTTCTTCGTCGCTGCCGCCACGGGGTAGCGACGTTCGATCAGCGCCATCTCCTCGAGCGTCTCCAGATAGCGCCGCGCTTCCTCGGACTTCTCCCTGCCGACCCGCTGGGCGATCTCGTTCAGCCTGGTGGCGCCGGTGGCGATCGCGCGCAGGCAGGACATATAGGTGGCCGTGTCGCGCAGACGACTCTCCTGGGAGAGCAGGAAGCGCGGCTCCTCGCGCAACAGGCCGTCGGGGTAGAGCGTCGAGCGCAGGATGGCGCTGAGCAGGTCGCTGCTCGGGGCGATCTCCTTCAGGTAGTAGGGCATGCCGCCGAAGACGGCCCAGGCCCGGATCCGGTCGTCGATCGACCAGTCCCCGGTGAAGTGAGCGATGTCCGGGAAGCGGAACGGGGCCAGGCGCAACGATCCGGTGCGCCGGCCATAGGTCGTCGCCCCATAGCCAACCACCTCCCCCTCGAAGAAGCTGACCTCGGAGCCGGAGATGCAGAGCAGCAGGCTGGGGTTGTCCTCGTGTTCGGCGATGAAGCGATTCAGCAGCGAGCCGATCTCGGGTTCCTGGCGGGCGATGAACTGGAACTCGTCGAGGACGATCATCGTCTGGCCTTCGGCGAGCATCTCGCCGAAGGCGGCGAAGACCGCCCGCCAGCTGTCCAGCGTCTGCTTGGCGTAGACCGCGCTGCCGGTGGCGCGGGCGAGCTCGGCGGTGATGTCCTCGAGCTGGTCCTGGCGAGACCCCGCGGTCGCCTCGAAGTAGAGCTGGCGGCAGCGCTTGCCGAAATGCAGGAGCAGCTGGCTCTTCCCTACGCGCCGGCGACCGTAGAGGACGAAATACTCGCCACGCCCGGAATCGAGGCGCTCGCCAAGCGCCGCGAGCTCGTCTTTACGGTTGAAGAAGGCCATGCTTGAGCACGATTACTATATCATGCAGTAGTAGCTTTTACCGTAGTTTCACGACGCGCGCTCGCCACTAGGTATTACTTGTTATCCTTACCGAGATGAGGGTGACCCAGAAGGGACAGGTGACGATCCCGCAGGACGTGCGACGGCCGCTCACCCGTCGGTGAGAGCCAGGCCCGGCACGTTCGTCGACAGCAGCGTCCTGCTCGACGTCTTCACCGCCGATCCGAAGTGGCTGGAGTGGTCGCGCTCGCGGCTGAGCGAAGCGCTCGCCGAGGGGCCGTTGGTCGTCAACGCGGTCGTGCTGGCCGAGATCTCCCCCCGCTTCCCACGGATCGAGGAGCTGGAGGCGGCGCTGCCGGAACAGCTGATCGTCGAGGAGCTGTCGCGGGCCGCTTCCTTTCTCGCCGGTCACGCCCATGCCTCCTATCGCCGTGCCGGCGGCGCTCGCGAGCAGATCCTCGCCGACCTCCTGATCGCCTCCCACGCCGCCGTGACGGGGCGGCCGCTGCTGACTCGCGACCCGCACCGGGTTTCCACCTATCTGCCAGGGGCAGAGCTGATCTCTCCGTAGACGGGCTGGCTAGATAATTATTGCCTCTAGTGAGCCGATTTTTCTGCTTATTGACCTCAAAATCTCTTGATTTTCCCTTTTTAGAGCCATTTCTATAGCAGAATCCTCAGATCGAGATTTATGCCTAAAATCCCTATCTCTGCTTGACGAATACGCCCTACAAGCCAACTTCAACCGCTACACCCCCGAGGCCGCCGATGCGCTGGCCCGAATCGCCGCCGCCCGCGCTCGGATAGACGCCTCGGAGATCCGCCCCGCGGTCGAAGACGAGCTGCGGGCCTCGGCGCTGGCGGAAACCGTCCACTACTCGACCCTGATCGAGGGCAACGAGCTGCCGATCGTCGAGGCCGAGCGAGCCGCGCGCGGAGCCCTCGATCCAGACACCAAGGCGAAGATCGAGCTGGTCAACTACGTGGAGGCGCTCCACTATCTCGACGAGCAAGGCGCGCGAGGCGGGATCGAGATCACACCGGAGACGATCCTCACCCTGCACAAGAGGACGACAGAGGGACTCGGATCCGAAGAGAGTGCGCATTTCAAGCCCCGCCATGAGGGCGCCTGGCGCGATGGGACCGCCCGGATCGTCGATCGTGCGACCGGCAGGGTGATATACGAGGGGCCGCCCGCCGAGGAGGTCCCCGGTCGAATGGCCGGGCTCTGCGTCTGGATCGCAGAGCGCGAGGATCGGCTTGTGGCCTTTCCGCCTCCGGTCATCGCCGGGGTCGCCCACTACGCCCTGACCGACATCCACCCCTTCGCCGACGGCAACGGTCGCGTCGCTCGTCTGCTGAGCGCCGCGATCCTGATGCGACTCGGCTTCATCTCGCGGCGCCTCTTCTCCTTCGAGCGTCACTACGCCGAAAACCGCGACACCTACTACGCAGCCCTGCGCTCGGTGCGAGCCGAAACCTTCAACATGAACAGCTGGCTCGAATACTTCCTCGACGGCTTGGCCGAGGAGTACGAGCGGGTCGCGGCTCGGATCGTGGAGCTGCAGGCTCTCGGCCTCGGCACGAGCACCCCCATCGAGCTCAACGCGAGCCAGGAGCGAGGGCTGGTGCAGCTGAACCTCAACTCGCTCGTCGAGTTCCGCCGCGCCGACTACGAGCGCCTGGCCGCGGTCAAGCGCAGCACCGCCGGCCGCGATCTGCGCGACCTCGAGGAGAAGCGGCTGATCGCGCGACGCGGAAAGGGAGCTGCCGCGCGCTACCGTCTGCGCTCTTCGCTCGGGGGCGAGCGGCGCGGCCGCAAGCGGGCTTGGACGGACGAGCGGATCGAGTCAGAGTTGCGCGAACTCTGGGGGGAGCGCGAGGAGTGGCCGAGCGTCGAGGAGTTCCGCCGCGCCGGCAGGCTCGCCCTCTATGAAGCCGTACGCCGTCACGGCGGCAGCCGCGCCTGGGCCGAGCGACTCGGTTGGCGCCAGAAGACTGCCCGGGGCAGGACGAGGCCCGACTTGTAGGCATCGGCGATATCGCGTGGCAACCGCATCTTTACGCTAATGAATATGCAGGAATTCGCAGCTCAAAATGCCATCTTTCGCGAACCAGGCGGTGTCCGAGCTATGCCTCGGCCTCGCAACGCCGCCCTCGTCACCCTCTGGCCGCTGGCACAGGCCGAGATCGAGGGAGGAGCCACGAATCTGCCAGGGGCAGAGCTGATCTCTCCGTAAACGCGCTGGGCATCTCGCGAGCTTTTGCCCGACCGGAGTCTCGCCGAGACGATTCCGGTGTCGAAAGCCAGCAGATACGCTTGGCGAAATAGTGTATTGAATTGGGTCGAATTTCTGTACTCTTTTAACCATGGCGAAACCCGACTACAGGCCCAGGATCGCCGATGCGACGCTAGAGGAGCTGCTCGCCGAGCTGCCGGCGGTGATGGTCACCGGCCCACGAGCGACGGGCAAGACCACGACCGCGGCTCGCCACGCCGCCGGCGTCGCGCGCCTCGATCGCCCACGAGAGGCGGCCGGGTTCAAGGCGGACCCGGATGTCGCGCTCAGTGGATACGAAGAGCCGCTGCTGCTCGACGAGTGGCAGGAGGTCCCCTCCGTCCTCGGCGCCGTCAAGAGAGCGGTCGATCGCGACCCCCGAGTCGGCCGATTCGTCCTCACCGGATCGGTTCGGGCAGACCTGGAGGCGGCTACCTGGCCGGGAACGGGACGCATCGTGCGTGTGCCCATGTTCGGGCTGACCGTGCGTGAGCTGATCGGTGACGTGGCTGGGCCCTCTCCCTTCGACCGGCTCGCCTCGGGGGAGGCCCTGAGCCTGCCGGACGATCCACCTGACCTCCGCGGCTACGTCGAGCTGGCCTTGAAGAGCGGCTTCCCGGAACCGGTGCTTTCGCTGGGCGCCGAGGCAAGGGGACGGTGGCTCGACGGCTACATCGACCAGCTCCTGACACGCGACGCCCTCGATGTCGAGCCCAGGCGCGACCCGGCGCGGCTGCGGCGCTTTTTCGAGACCTACGCGCTCAACACGGCGGGCATCGTCAGCGATGCCACGCTGCTGCGCGCGGCCGGAATCAACCGCCGGACGGCGATGGCCTACGAGAACCTCCTCGCCAACCTCTTCGTCATCGATGCGATGCCGGCCTGGACCACGAACCGGCTGCGTCGCCTCTCGCTCGGCCCCAAGCGCTATTTCGTCGACCCCGCGATCCCAGCCGCGGCGCTGCGGCTCGACGCGGGCGCCGTGCTGCGCGACGGCGATCTGCTCGGCCGCCTGCTCGACACCTTCGTGGCCGCACAGCTTCGCGCCGAGTGCGCCGGCAGCAAGGCGCGTCCGCGCCTGTACCACCTCCGCGAGGAGCACGGCCGCCACGAGGTCGACGTCCTCGCCGAGGTCGGCGGCCGGGACCTCCTCGCCTTCGAGGTGAAGGCCGACGCGGCCCCCGGCCGCGATTCAGGCAGGCACATCGCTTGGCTGAGGGACCGTCTCGGCGACCGCTTCCTCGTCGGCGTCGTCTTCCACACCGGCCCCCACCTCTTCGAGCTCGACGAGCGGATCGTCGCGGCGCCTATAGCGGCGCTCTGGGGTTAGTTCGCCAGGCAAAGCCGCTCGTGACCGGGGACACGCGGCCTGGTCTTCTCCACGGCCGCCAATCGCATGGCGACTACATCTTGACGCTGATGAATATGCAGGAATTCGCAGTTCAAAATGCCATCTTTCGCGAACCAGGCGGCGTCCGACGCCTACAAGCTGCATGAGGTCCCACGGCTGCTCCGCCTCCTGGGGACCCGGCCTCGGACAGCGGGAGATCAAGCACTCGAAGGCGTCCCTGGTCGACAGCGCCTTGCTCCTGCACCTGCTGGGAGCCAACGAAGAGCGCCTCCTCGCCGACGAGCAGGTGACCGAAATTGCGCTCTCGCGAGCTGCTTCGCTCGCATCGCATCCGCCGAGCGTTCCCGTGGCCGCCGCCTCCGTCGTCACGACACCTGGATCGCGGCAACAGCGATGCGACACGGGGCCGCTGTCCTCACTCAGGACTCCGACTTCTCCGCCTTCGCCGAAGTAGCGGTGTTGCGGGTCTGAGCTCAGCGAATTGCCAGGATTCAGGCGAGCCGGTTCTCGACGCGCAGCTCGGGCAGCGCGGCGGCGATCCGCTCGAAGTCGGTGTCGAAGGACCAGAGGTCGTGGCCGGCGCTCGCCGCGGCGACGGCGATCGCCAGGTCGGTGAGGGGCAGGGCTTCGCCTTCGCGCCGCAGGGTGCCCGCGAGCGTCCCGGCCCGGCGCCAGTCACGCGGGCGCAGCTCCGCCCAGGGCAGCGAGTCGAGCGTCTCCCACAGCCGCTCGGCCACCTCGCCCTCGGCCCCGGCCAGCAGCTCGGCCGCGACCGGGCCGCAGGTGGCGACCTCGCCGGCGTCGAGCAGCTCGCCCAGGCGCGCCGCCCTCCCCCGCTTCCCCCGGCGGGAGAACTCGACCCAGACGGAGGTGTCGGGCAAAACCATCCGGCGGCCTCGCCTCAGGCCCGGCGGTCGATCGCGCGCAGTTCCGCGGAGGCGTCCTCGATCTCGATCGAGCCGGCGTTCTCGAGCAGCCAGTCGACCGCGCCCCGGCGCAGGTGCTCGGCGATCGCCGCCTCCACCGCCCCGGTCTTCGACTCGCCCGGATGGCGGGCCATCAGCGATTCCATCAAGCGGTCGTCGAGGTCGAGGGTCGTCCTCATGGCATCAGTATGGCATATTGATCGCCTACAGCGCGAATACCTGTTCGACGAAGAAGCGGGCGGCCGGGTCGAGTCGGTCGCCGTATGTCCGCTCGGCGATGGCTAGGACCTCGCCGGCGCTTTCGAGGCCCAGCACGGCGGCGAGAAGACGAAGGTCGTCCTCGTCCTCGCCGACGCGATGGGCGAGAACCTTGAGCGCGAGCAGGGTCTCGGGAGAGGCAGCGAGGCAACGCAGGCCGGGCAGGTCGAGGACCGGCGCGGCCGCGGGGTCCTCCTCTTGGAGGAAGCCCTTGACGGCGTCGTTCAGCCATCCGCTCGGCAGCCGCAGCTGCTCGGCGACGACCGCCGCCGCTCTCTTACACGCGGTGGAGGGAGCGCTCCGGTACGAAGACTCCCCGACGGCGGAAGGCGGCCGGGGCCTGAGCTATCGCGATCGCCCGGAAGCCGCGCACGTCGCTGACGAACCAGAAGCGGTCGAGGAAGCGACCGGGCTCGATCGACCAGGACGGCCGGTCCAGGCCGTGGACCGCGGCGAGGTGCTCGGCGAGGGCCCCCAGGTAGGCGTCGTGGCGCCGGTCGCCGGTCGGCTCCGGGCGCTCCGCGATCGCCTCGGCGCGCGAGCGGTCGTCGCCGCGCAGGGCGAACTGGTCGAGGAACTCGCGCACCGCGAAGCGGAACTCCTCGCCTGCGCGGACCCGCCGGGCGATACCGGCCAGGGTGGCATCGAGGCGCTGCGGCGGATGCGCGGCGAGCCACTCGGAGCGTGTGGTGAGGGGCGTGGCCATCGGATGGAATGGTAAGACCCACGGGTGGCCCTTTCCCAAGTGCGCCTCTGGCGGGTCGAGCTCGACGCCGGGGCCGATGCCGAGGTGCGGTTGCGGAGGGAGCTGAGCCCGGGCGAGGCAGCCAGGGCGGAGGGCTTCGCGAGCGCACAGGCCCGACGCCGCTTCGTCGTCGCCCGCGGCACCCTGCGGGAGGTGCTGGGGGAGCTGTTGGGCGAGCGTCCGCGCTCGATCGCGATCGAGGCGGGGCCGTCGGGGAAGCCGCGCCTGTCGGACAGCGACCGGCTCCGCTTCAACCTCACTCACTCCGGCGACCTGGCTCTGATCTGCGTCGCCGACGGCTTCGAGGTGGGAGTGGACCTCGAGCGCCTGCGTCCCGTCCCCGACGCGGTCGAGATCGCGCGCCGGCGCTTCGCGCCCGAGGAGGCGCGCTTCGTCGAGGAGGGCGACGGGGCCGACGTCGACCGTCGCTTCCTCCTCTGCTGGACGCGGAAGGAGGCGCTGGCGAAGGCAGTGGGGGCCGGCCTGAGCTTCGACCTGCGGAGCTTCGCCGTGCCCCTCGAGGAGCCCGATGGGATCGTCTCTCTCGCCGGCCCCGGCGAGAAGCGGGCTCAACAGCGCTGGCTCGTCTCGGACGTGCCGCTCGGCGACGAGCACGTCGCGGCCCTGGCGCTGCCGGCGGCAAATGGCCGGCGCGCAGCCGTGCAGCGTTCGGTGAGAGTTGACTGGCTACAACGGTAATCGAGCTAATTTCGAGCTTGATTAGCTCATTTATGGCACGATTAGCACGATGCGCAGCTTCGTCGACCTCGACAAGACCTTCGCCAACCAGCCCCGCGAGCTGGGGGTGCTCCTCGCGCGAATCGACACCGGCAAGGGCCGGGAGCGGCTCTTCGAGAACCAGCTCCCCGAGCTGCTCGGGCAACTCGCGGAGCACGCGCGCATCGCCTCGATCACGGCCTCCAACGCGATCGAGGGCGTCATGGTGGAGAGCGAGCGGGCCGCAAGGATCGCCGAGGGGAAGCGCCGCTACCGCAACCGCAACGAGCGCGAGTTCGCGGGCTATCGCGACGCGACGGACATGCTCATGCGCCTCGACTCATACGAACAGCTGAGCATCCCGTTCGCTCTGCACCTGCATCGATTGCTCTTCGCTCATACCGGCGACAGAGGCGGTCAGCTGAAGAGCGACGAGAACCTGATCGTCTCCTACGAGAGCGGCGAGCGCGAGGTCGTCTTCACACCACCGCCTCCCGAGGAAACCGAGTTCCTGCTCGGCGAGCTCCTGGGCCGCTATGAAGACGCCAAGCGAGAAGGGGGCACGCATCCGCTCGTCCTGACCGGTGCCCTGATTCTCGACTTCCTGGCGATCCACCCCTTCGCCGACGGCAACGGCCGACTCGCGCGCTTGCTCACCACCTACGAGCTGCTGATCCAGGGATACGGCGTTGCGCGCTACGTGAGCATCGAGCAGCGGGTCTATGAATCGAAGAACAGCTACTACGCGAGCCTCTACGAATCGCAGCGAAACTGGCACGAAGGGCGGCACGACGTCTGGCCCTGGATCACCTACCTCTGCCGCATCCTCGCCGAGGCCTATGACGACTTCGAGCAGCGCGTCGCGAGCGCAAGCGAGCAGGTCGGGAGCAAGCAGGAGAGGGTCCGCGAATACGTCCTGCACCAAGCGCCTGCGGAGTTCCGTCGACGCGATGTCGAGCGCGCCCTTCCCGGCATCAGCCCTGCGACGATAAGACTCGTCCTCGGGGAGCTTCGAAACGAGGGCAAGATCAAGCCTGAAGGGTCCGGTCGAGGGGCGCGGTGGCGGCGGGCGACGTCGATCGGTCAGCGTTCGCGCTGCGCCCGCTGAACCAGCGACTGCGCCCGCTCGAGAACCAGCATGTCGAGTCGCAGGCGGTGGACCCGTGCGACCCGCTCGTGCAGAGCACGCAGCTCGTTGTCGTCGAGGGCGCCCAGCGAGGCGCGGCGATCCAGCGCTGCCGCCGGCAACCGCAGCAGCGAGCTGACGATCGCCGCGTTCTCGACCGGAAGGTCGCGGAAACGATCGGGCCTCAGGTGGAAGAGTCCGGGATCGGAGCCTTCGCGCACGCGCTCGCGCTCTGCCTCCGAGGCGAGCTTCTCGAGACGGCGCAGACGCAGCGCCAGCACTTCCTCGTGCTCGGGAAGCACATCGGTGATGACGAGGACGGGGCGGGCCTTCACCGGAACGAGCAGCGCGAACTCACTCGCCCCCTTGCGGGCGGCCTCGGTGAACGGCTCCACCGAGTCGACCGGCCTGGGCGCGGCATCCTCCTGGTAGATCCGAAACGGCGGCGCGGGCGCGAAGGGGGCGAGCGCCCAATAGCAATGGCCGAGCGGCGGTGGCAATTAGCCGAACAGCTCGGCGAGCACCGCCGGGTCGGTGATCGGCTCGCCCGGCGTTCCCTCCTCGATGTGGGCGCTGAGAGCCTCCGGACTCGGCTCGAGCGGCGCGAGCTCGGCGGCCTCGACCAGCATCCGGTCGAGCTCGTCGAGGCGATGGAAGTCGTCGGGGTGGATGAGCATGGCGCGCTCCTTTCCGTAGCGGGAGATCACGGTCACCTCACCCGCTTGTGGGTCGGGGACCCGGACCTCGTTGCCGCTGACGACCTTGGCGGTGAGCGTCATGAGAAGGAAGGTAGCACTCTCGGACGACAAACCCAAAGACGGACGAGAAGTGCATGTAGCCTCGAGCGTCGCCGGGGCTGAGCTACGCCGCCGCGGCGAGCGCCTCGTCTGCTCGCCCGCGACGCTCGCGCGCCGGCTCGTCGAGGAGCCCGCGGATGTCGTCGGCCGTGAGGCTGCCGGCGAACAGGTCGCCTTCGTCCATGACGCCGCTGAACAGCTCCGCCTTGCGGCGGGCGAGGGCGACGACCTTCTCCTCGATCGTCCCGCGGGCGATCATCCGGTAGGCGATCACGGGCCGGGTCTGCCCGATCCGGTGGGCACGGTCGATCGCCTGCGTCTCGGCTGCCGGATTCCACCACGGGTCGAGCAGGAAGCAGTAGTCGGCCTCGGTCAGGTTGAGGCCGAAGCCGCCCGCCTTGAGGCTGATCAGGAAGACCGGGTCGGCGCCCTGCTTGAACCGCTCGATCACCCGCTCGCGCTTGCGCGTGCTCCCGTCGAGGTAGCAGTACTCGATCCCCTCGCGATCGAGGCGCTCGCGGACCTTGGCCAGGAAGCCCGTGAACTGGCTGAAGACGAGCGCCCGGTGTCCGCCGCCGATCACCTCGCCGAGCTGCTCGACCAGCGCGGCGAGCTTCGCGCAGGGAACGTCGTCGTGACCCTCGTCGACGAGGCCCGGATCGATGCTGAGCTGGCGCAGGAGCGTGATCGAGCGCAGGATCGTGAACCGGTTGCGGTCGAAGTCGTCGATCAGGCCGAGGATCTTCTGCCGCTCGCGCTGCAAGCGGGTCTCGTAGAGCTTGCGGTGACGGGGGTGGAGGTCGACTTCCAGCGTCTGCTCCTGCTTCGGCGGCAGGTCGGCCGCGACGAGCTCCTTGGTGCGGCGCTTGACGAGGGGCTTGATCCGGCGCCGCAGGCGCGCGAGCCGCTCGCCGTCGCGCTCGCGTTCGATCGGCCGCGCATACTGCTCGGCGAACCGCTTCGGGTCCGGGAAGAGCCCCGGCGCGGCGATCGAGAGCAGCGACCACAGCTCGGTCAGGTTGTTCTCCATCGGAGTTCCGGTGAGGGCGAGCTTGAACGGCGCCGGCAGCTCGCGGACGCACTTGTACGTCTTCGACTGGTGGTTCTTGACGGCCTGCGCCTCGTCGAGGACGAGGCCGGCCCACTTCACCTCGCCATAGGCCTCCGCGTCGAGCCGGAACAGCGTGTACGTCGTCACCACCACGTCGGCGGCCGCGAGCTCGTCGATCGAGCGGCCGGACTTCCTCAGCGTGTCGGTGACCGCGCTGACCGTGAGCTCGGGCGTGAACCTCGCCGCCTCGCTGACCCAACTCGAGACGACGCTCGTCGGCGCGACGATCAGGAACGGGCCGATGCCGGGATCGCGCTCGCGCGCGTGGGAGAGCATCGCCAGCGTCTGCAGCGTCTTGCCGAGCCCCATGTCGTCGGCGAGGATGCCGCCGAGTCCCAATTCCCACAGCGACGCCAGCCAGCCGAACCCCTCTCGCTGGTAGGGGCGCAGCTCGGCCTCCAGCGCGGCCGGCGGGTCGTGACGGACGACCTCGTCGAGCTCGAGCAGCGCCCCCGCCTGGCGGCGCCAGGCCTCGGCCTGCTCGGTGACGACGCCGAGGGCGGCGAGCTCGGCCCAGAGCCCGGCCTGGTAGCGGCTGATCCGCAGCGAGTCCGCGGGCGAGTCGGCGAGCGCCTGTGCCTCCACGATCAGCTGCCGCAACGACTCGAGGCGGGGGTCCTCGAGCGAGAGGTGGGCGCCGTCGTCGAGCAGCAGGTGCGACTCGCCGGCGGCCAGGGCGACGAAGACGTCGGCGAACGGCAGCTCGCGCTCCTCGACGGTTATCGTCACGCCGAGGTCGAACCAGTCGCTCTCGCCGGCGATCTCGGCGGTCGAGACGCCGATCGTCAGCGAGTCGCCGACGTCGCGGTAGTCGGCCGGCTCCCCCACGACGTCGACGGCGACTCCGTGCTCCCGCAGCCGCGGCAGCACCTCGGTCGTCAGGCGCATCGTCTCGATCCCGGCGAGCGAGGCCGGAGGCGCCTCCGCCGGCCGCAACGCCGCATCGAGGAGGCCGAGGCGCTCGAGGCCCGTCCCGGCGAGCTCGGTCTCGGCGAGGATCGCGCGCTCGGCGCGACGGTCGCGGAAGCCGGGGCCCGCCGGGTCGGCCGCGAACGGCGCCTGCCTCGTCTGCGAGCCGAACCGGTAGTCCCAACCCCAGGCGAGCTCGAGGGCGTGTCCGGGGCCATAGCTCGCCCGCAGCACGAGTGAGGGCTCGGATATCTCGGGTGGCGTGAACGAGCCGTCGGAGGAAGACACCGTGGCAACGTGGCGCAGCTCGGGCCAGATCTCGACGGCGAACCGGTCGAGCTCGGACGCCGGGATCTCGAGCCGCTCCCGGTCGAGGACCAGCCGCTGCAGCTGCGGTGGAGCAGGTCTCGCGAGGCGCACCAGCCGCAGTCGCCGTCGCTCGAGGTCGGGTGGCTCGGCGCCCTCGTCGCGCTCGGCGCCCTCGACTGCCTCGTCGCGCTCGGCGCAGACGACGCCGTGCCCGCTTGAGCCGAGGAAGAGCAGCGGCTCGAGTCCCGTCGCCTCCTCGTCGCCGTCGAGGCGGAGCACCGGGGTCGCGATCGAGCCCCGCTTGCCGTCGCGGATCAGGATCACGTCGACGAGCAGCTCGCCGTGCTCGTGGGGGGAGAGCTCGCCGAGCTCCGGCAGGTCGTGGATGAGCCTCAGCTCGATCCGCGCCGCCTCGTCGAGCAGCGACCACAGCTGGGGGCTGTCGAAGGCGCTCAGGTCGAGGGCGCGGTCGCCGCTGTCGCCGTAGCCGTAGTAGTAGCCCCCACGCCGCTCGCGGGTCCGGTAGACGGCATAGAGCTCGCGGGCCAGCGCCAGGTGGTCGGAGCGGTACTGGCCCTCGCGCACGTTCCACGAGTCGAGCCCACCCCAGGAAAGCGAGCCGTTGACCCAGCCCCCGCGCGCCCCCGGACGCATCAGCCGCGCCATCAGCTGCTGCCCGCTGTAGCCCGATCGCAGAGAGAGCTCGATCGCCAGCGGTCGCTCTCCGGCCGGCGCCGCCGGGGCGTCGATCAGCGCCCGCAGGGACCGCTCCCAGAGCGGGGCGTCGGACGCGGCCTGGCGAGACGGCGAGGCGCTGCCGGCATTCGGCACGGAGACTCGCCCCTCGACCACGGCGATCACGAGCGCGGCAGCGTGCTTGCAGTCGTGTCCCACCGGGCACGTGCACTCCCCGCCGTCGAAGGCGAGGCCCCCGTCGACATCGGCGAAATACGCGGTCGTCACGTAGGGGGCGGTGCCGACCACCGTCCCCGTCAGCGTCAGCTCGCTCGGGTCCCAATCGACGGCGACGACCCGGTTGGCGCGGGCATAGGCGCGCCCGCGTTCGAACGACCTCGACCCGACCTCTTCCCTCACCTCCGACAGGTCGATCTCGCTCAATTCGTAGGCCGTGCCGGGCATGAAGAGCGCAGGCTAGCGCCGACACAGGACCGAGGATCGCGACCGTCGCCCGCGTGCTCGTTGCGGTAGACGAAGCGGTAGCGGGGCTTGTCCTTCCGCTCGTACCAGATCTTCGCGCGATTTGCGAAATATGAACGCGCTCCCAATCGAATCCGCTTGAATCGCGGCTAGCCTGCAACCGATGGCGGGCAAGGATCGGATGGCGGGCGAGCTCGCCCGCGGGATCGCGGGCGATGCGCGCCAGGCCGTACGCGAGGTTCGCGATGCCCTGGACGCGGAACTGTTCGCCTCCTCTTACGTCTCGCTCTGGGATCTCGGGCCGGGAGCGTTGATCGACGCCGACCCCGAGGAGGAGATCGGCCTGCGCGTCGTCGTGGCGCTCGAGCGGGCGGGAGATGCAAGCGCTCTGGCGGCGCTGCGAGCGCTGGCCTCCGTCGGCTCGGAGGCGATATCCACGGCGTGCGAGACAGCGGCCGACCGTCTCGCACAGGCCGATGTCCACGAGCCGGAGTGGCGCAACGGCCTCGGCGCGGCACGCGGGGTGCGTGCGCGGCTGATGCGCGATGTCGTCTTCGACGACGCCGCCAACCTGATCTTCGAGTTCGAGCGTCCCGGGCTCGAGCCCTACGCGATGCTCGTCCTCGTCGACAACAACCTCGGCGGCATCGCCAAGGACATAATCGCCGGTGCCGACCTCGAGCGCCTGGTCGAGGCGCTCGGCAAGGCGTCGGACCTCGATGACGGCGCGGGTGAGCTGCGGCTGGAGGAGATCGACCTCGCCGAGGCGGCGGCGCGCTGCCGCGAGGCACTCTGGCGCACCGCACACACCCTGGACCCGCCGGTCGCCGAGGACTTCGAGTCCCAGGTCGCCGTCCTGGCCGCGCACCTGAAAACGCTCCCGGGAGAGGATCGCTTCGAGGCGGAGGAGATTCCCGAAGACGAGCGCGAAGCCGCGTTCGACGGCTTCCTCGGGTCTCCCGAGGCAGAGCCGTTCCGCAAGAGCGAGGACGCAGCGGACCTGGCGAGGTTGGCGGTCGACTACGGCGCCGACTACGTGGGCGGCGAGGGCAGGCCGCTTCGCTGGAGCCCCACCGTCGTCGAGCTGTTCATGTGCGATTACCTGCCGCGCAAGGTGCTGCGCGAGCGCGAGTTCTTCGAGCGGGCCGTGCCCGAGTTGCTGCCCGCCTGGGTTCGCTACGCGGGGCGTTGCCGGGGAATCCCCAAGGCGGCGATCGGGGAAGCCGCTTCGGCTGTCGAGTACTTCCGCGAGGAAATGCTCGACCTGGTCGGCGACGAGTCCACGTGGGGACCGAGCAAGTCGTTCCTCGCAGCGGCGAGCGCAGCCGGCGTCGATCTCGACGACCCCGCGGCCATCGAAGCGTACGTCGAGCGGCACAACCGCGATCTCGCGGCCTGAGCGCTTACGTGCCGGCCGTCGCCACGACGGGAAGCTGCTCTGCCGCGGCTGCGCGCAGCACCTTGCGATCGAAGGACGCCACCGTCCCACCGGTATGCCCGGCGGTGGCCAGGCAATAGGCGTCAGGAAGGCTGATCGGATGGTGACCACGCAGCCGCGCGGCGCGCACGCCGATCGCCTCCCCCGGTCGATGGACCTCTACGCCCAGCGCGGCAATCGCCTCGCGCGCCGCTCGCAGCCGCTCGGGCTCTGAGCCCGGAGCGATCAGCACCTCCGAGAGGTTGACGACGCTGATCAGTCGCGTCGCCTGCTGCTCCCGCCACTCGGTGAAGAGCTCGCGGGCCTGAGCGTGATGGGAGTCCGAGCCGTCAAGGGCGCCGATCAGGACATCGGCGTCCAGCACAAGCTTCAACGCGCCTCGTCCTCGGCGTCGAGTCGCTCGAGGTACCCCGGCGGGTAGGAGCCGGTGAGCGCCCCGAAGGCGTTATCGAAGGACACGGCACCGCGACGGATTCGCACCTCACCCTCCCCAAGGGCCTCGATCACGACCTGATCCCCGGCACGCAGTCCAGCCTCCTCCAAAGCGGCGACGGGGACGGTCACCTGATGCTTGCTGGAGATCTTGGGCATGCCTTTACGGTAGCAGTAAAGGGTGGCTTTCATCGCTCGCTGTCGCCTTGTGCCGTTGCGAGCGTCCCGCAGGGGTGAATCGCGATCGCCAGAGCCTTATAGAGGAAACGACCGAGGGAGGAGACATGGCCTGGACGAGTGGAGACTTCGCGGGACGGCTGACCGCGAGAGCGGTGGTCGCTTTCATCTTCGGCGAGGACATCACACAGCAGCAGCTGGTCGACGCGGTGAAGATCGAAGACGTCGTATACGCCGCCGTCAGATGCAAGGGCACCCAGAGAGTCTGGGGCATCGTCTTCATCGTCAAGCGTGAAAAGAAGCGCCTCCACGTCAAGCCGATCAGCGAGCACCTGGGCCCGTTCGACGACCGCTGCCCACCAAGGATCCTCGACCTGCTCAGCGACCCCCGCACCGAGGAGGCACGCGACTGGCGCGCTCGTTGCCGAGCCCGGTGGCAGCGGGAGCGACGGGGCAGGAGTCCGGCAAGGACACCTGATTGAGCTTCGGGGTTGAAGGCGTGTGGCGCGGGCTCTACCCGGATTGGCCTTCCTGGGCCGCCCGCTCCTTGACGCGCCGGGCGGCCTTTGCGTAGGCGATCATCCGATCGCGGCGGCCGATCGCGAGGACGACGCTCGTTGCTGGGGCGCCATCGCTGGGCTCATTGCGGTAGACGAAGCGGTAGCGAGGCTTGCCTTTCCAAGAAGGCGCGTCGAAGCGAACCTTGCGACAACCCTTCAGCACCCGGGGAGGCTTGTCCCCCATCAGCTCGCCGTGGTGCGGGTTGCCGTGCAGCTCGACCACGATGCGCGCGACCTCGCGCTTCAGGACTTCGTTGAGCTCGTTGGCATCGGCCGTCGCCTCCGCCAGAGCTTCGACCGCGTGCCGTTCAGCCTCCGGGGAGCTGCCCAACGAACTCCCCCATCCCGATCTCCGTGAGGAAATCGCCGGCGCTCAACCGCTTCCCCTCGCTCTTCGCGAGGCGCTCCTGCAGGAACAACGCCAGGCCTGCGTTCTCCAACTCCTCTTCCAACTCTTCGATCCTCTCCTTGGCGGCGACCAGGTCCACCGTGGGAACCAGCGACGCCGATCCCTCCTGACCCCGCGTAGCGATCTGGACCACGTTGCTCTCCAGGTCAGGAGAGGGCTTGCGCCGCGAGGACGCCTTCTTGACGAGCTGCGGCAAGCTGCGCCTCGCCTCGCTCGTGCCGAGCGCTACCGGCTTCTTGTCTCTGGCTGTTGCCATGCCGCAAGAGTACCACTAGTTGTACAAGTCACGGCACCTGCTGGACGCGGTCAGAGACCGAGACGTCGTCTACGCCGCTGTGAGATGCAGCGGCACAAAGAGGGTCTGGGGCATCGTCTTCACCATCAAGCGCGAAGGGAAACGCCTTCACGTCAAGCCAATCAGCGAGCACGTAGGTCCGAATGCGCTCAAGCGCGCTCACTCGGACTTGAGCGCACCTGGCAGCTCGGTCCGCCGGGCGATGTCGAGCTTTTGGAAGACGTGTCGAAGGTGCGTCTCGACGGTCTTTGCGGTGACCGTCAGGGACTGTGCGATCTCCCGGTTGGTCATCCCGTCGGCCG
>JBLMYD010000091.1:0-6699 GCA_050258095.1 Chloroflexota bacterium | reverse complement strand
GATCCTCTCGCGACTCGAGCGGACGATCGCCTCGGTGACGGAGAGGCTCGAGGAATACGACTTCGCCCACGCAGCCCAGGAGGCCTACGCGTTCTTCTGGTCCGAGCTCTGCGACTGGTACCTGGAGATCGCCAAGCCGCGCCTCTACGACGGAGAGGGGGAGGTCTCGGCGATCCTCCTGCGCCTGCTCGAGCGGACCCTGGCGCTGCTCCATCCGATCATGCCCTTCGTCACCGAGGAGGTCTGGTCCCACCACCCGGCCCGGCGCGGCCATCTCGTCGTGCACGAGTTCCCCGAGGCCGACGCCTCGCTCTTCGACGAGGCCGCCGAGGTCGAGGTCGAGCGCGGGATCGAGCTGACCCGCCGCCTGCGCGCCTGGCGCGACATGGTCGAGGCGCCCGCGGCGACCGAGATCGCCGCGGGCTTCGAGGGCGAGCCGCCGGCTGAGTTCGTCGGCCGCCTCTCCCGCTTCGCCTTCACCGAGGACGGCGAAGGACCGATCGCCTCGGTCGGCCCGGTGCGGGTGCTCGCCTCGCCCGAGATCGACGCCGAGGCGGTTGCGGCGCGGCTGGCGAAGCGGCGCGAGGAGGTGCGGGGGGAGATCGCCCGCGCGGAGGGCAAGCTGGCCAACGAGAAGTTCGTCGCCCGCGCCCCGGTCGAGCTGGTCGAGGAGGAGCGCGCCAAGCTCGAGCGCTACCGGGCCGAGCTCGAGGAGCTCGCCGAATAGATCCACGGGCCTATCTAGACTCGCTGGAGCCGGTCGGCTGGAAGCTCGGCCTGGAGCGGATGCACTGGCTGAGCACGGCGCTCGGCATGCCCCAGCACCGTTTCGCCTCGGTGCACGTCGTCGGCACCAACGGCAAGTCCTCGGTGACGCGGATGATCGCCGCGCTCCTGGAGGCGCACGGCCTCGCGACCGGCGCCTGCGTCTCGCCTCATCCTCTGCGCTGGTCCGAACGCGTGCTGGTGCGGGGAAAGGAGATCGGGCCGGGGGAGTTCGAGGAAGCCGTCGAGACGACGGCGCGCGCCGCGGAGTCCGTCAACCGGAGCCTGGGCGACGGCGAGGAGGTGACCCAGTTCGAGGTCGCGACCGCGGCGGCCTTCGTCGTCTTCGCCGCCGCCGGGGTGGACGTCGCCGTCGTCGAGGCCGGGCTCGGCGGCAGGCTCGACGCGACGAACACGATCCCCTCGCGGATGACCGTGCTGACCTCGATCGGTCTCGATCACACCGAGTGGCTGGGGGACACCGCGGCTGAGATCGCGGCCGAGAAGCTCGCCGTCCTGCGCGATCAGACGACCTTGGTGCGCGGGCGAGTCGGGCCGGACGTGGCGGCTCTCGCCGAGCGCACGGCAGCCGAACGCGGGGCGGAGCTGATCGTCGCCCCCGACGATCCGGGCGAGGAGGTCGAGCTGCGCGCCGCGGGCGGGTTCCAGCGCCGCAACTTCGCCCTCGCCTGCGCCGCCGCCGAGGCGTTCCTCGGCCAAATCGACTCGCAGGCGGTTGCCGACGTCGCGGCGACGCTGACGGTGCCGGGACGCCTCGAGCGCCTACCCGGCGACCCGCCGACGATCCTCGATGCCGCCCACAATCCCGACGGCGCCGCCGCCCTCGCCGACGGCCTGCGCGAAGTCGCCGGCGACCGTCCCGTCGTCGCGGTCCTAGCCGTCCTCGCCGAAAAGGACGCAGGGGCGATGATCGCCGCCCTCGCCCCCGCCGTCACACACCTCGTCTGCACCCAACTCCCCGCCGACGGGCCTAAAACCGACGCATATCGACGGAAATCGGCCCGTCGGCGGTCGCTCGGGGCGGATGAGCTGGCCGCCGAGGCCGCGGCGGCGAGCTCATCCGCCGAGGCTGTCGAGGACTTCGACGCGGCGCTCGCTCGTGGGCGCGAGCTGGCCGCCGCGGCCGGGGGGACGCTGCTCGTTACCGGCTCTCATTACGTGCTCGCCCCCGCTCGGCTGGCCCTGCACGTGTGACAGGATCTGCCGATGGAACCGAAGACGAAGAGCGCGGGCTCGGAACTGCTCTCGATGATGGCGCTGGTGGCCGCCGTGGTGGCCGGCGTGATCCTCGTCTTCTTCGGCCTCGGCTACCTGTTCGGCAGCCTCTTCCTCTGACGCATCCGACATCCACCACACCGGGGGTGGGCGAATGTCGGATGCGAGGGTTCGCGGGGCAGGCGGCGAAGTAGACTGCTCCGCCTCCACTCCGGCGGAGCCCCAGCCATGGCGCAAGCGATCTTCGGCATCTCCAACAATGGTCTCAACCTGGCCGCGACCCTCTTCGTGCTGGGGATCGTGGTGATCTGGCTGGCGCTGATCGTCTACACGTACCTCGACGCCAAGCGCCGCATCTCCGACCCCTTCCTCGTCGCCTGCGCGACGATCGGCTCCTTCTTCCCCTACATCGGCACCGCCGTATACGCGATCGTCCGTCCGCCCGAATTCCTCGAGGACGCGCACGAACGCGAGCTGGAGATCCGCGCCGCCGAGCTACGCGTCAAACAGCTGACCGAGGCCTCCTGCCCCAAATGCGAGCACCCGGTCGAGAGGAGCTACCTGCGCTGCCCGAAATGCCAGCAGCGGCTCAAGGACCCGTGCCCGAGCTGCGGCAAGCCGGTCGATCCCCGCTGGGCTCTCTGCCCGTACTGCGAGACGCCGCTCGGCGAGCGGCCGCGCCGCAAACGCCAGCCGCCGCCCCGCCGCCGGGCGCAGGAGGCGGCGAAAGAGTCGAAACCGCCACCCCAACCAGTCAAGAAGGAGCCCACACGTGAGCCGGACGCTGATCCTCGTAAAGCCTGACGCCTTCCAGCGCGCCCTGACCGGCGAGGTGATCGCCCGCTTCGAGCGCAAGGGCCTGCGGATCGCGGCGCTGAAGACGATGCGGGCTGACGAGCCGATCGCCAACAAGCACTACGAAGAGCACATCGACAAGCCGTTCTTCGGCGAGCTGGTCTCCTTCATCACCGGCGGCACGCTGGTGGCGATGGTGCTCGAGGGGCCCGAAGCGGTGGCCGCCGCGCGCCAGGCGATCGGCGCCACCAACCCGGTCGAGGCCGCGCCGGGCTCGATTCGCGGCGACTTCGCCTTGGAGGTGACCTTCAACATGGTCCACGGGTCGGACTCCGACGAGTCGGCGGCGCGCGAGATCGGCATCTGGTTTCCTGAGCTTGACTGACGTGGGGGTTTGGCCGGCGGGTCCTGTCGCGGCGGCTTTCCCCCATGTGCTCGGACGTGCCGGGCCAGAGGGGTCCTTTATGGCACTCAGGGACCGGCACGTCCTGCGCTATGGGGGACCCCCTGCCGCCGCGCCACCCGCCGGTAGAAACGCTGAGCTATGACAGCCGCAGCTCCGAGAGTGGTTCTAGCTTCCGGCTCTCCCCAGAGAGCTGAGCTTCTTCGCAAGCTCGGCATCGAGTTCGAGGTCGTCGTCCCCGGAGTCGAGGAGCTCACCGGGGGGGATCCGGAGCTTGAGGTCCTGGAGAACGCTCGGCGCAAGGCGAAGGCGGTAGCTGACTCGGCTTCTCGCGCGGGTGGCGTCGTAGGGGGGACCGCCCCCGAGGACGCTTTAGCGACCGCAGGGGGCGGTGGGTCCCCTGCGGCGACAGGACCCGCGCGCCAGCAACGACCCGCGCGCCTGATCGTTGCGTGTGACACCGATGTAGTTCTTGACGGCTCAGCGCTGGGGAAGCCCCGCGATGCCGGGGAGTCGCGCGCCTACCTCGATCGCATGTCGGGACGGGCGCACGAGGTGCTGAGCGGCCTCGTCGTGCTCGTCGCCGGCGAGGAGCGCTCCGGACTGGAAAGGACCACCGTCGTCTTCAAGGCGCTGAGCGACGCGGAAAAGCAGCGGTACGTCGATTTCGGCGAGTGGCAGGATCGCTCGGGCGGCTACGCGATCCAGACGCTCGGCTCGACCCTGGTCGAGCGCGTCGAGGGCAGCGTCTCCAACGTCGTCGGACTGCCCGTCGGCCTCCTCCTCGATCTTGCACCGGAGCTGCTTCGTTGAGGCGAGACTCGCCGTCTGAAATCATTTCCCGCTAGCTCCGCACTCACGATGGGCGTTTTCGGATACCTCAGAGGTTTGGGCGGCCGCGACATGGCCGTCGATCTCGGCACGGCCAACACGCTCGTCTACGTGCGCGGACGCGGCATCGTCCTCTCCGAGCCGTCGGTGGTGGCGATCGACTCGCAGTCCGGCCAGGTGCACGCCGTGGGCGCCGAAGCGAAGCGGATGCTCGGCCGCACGCCGGGGACGATCACCGCGATCCGCCCGCTCAAGGACGGCGTGATCGCCGACTTCGACGTCACCGAGCAGATGCTGCGCCACTTCATCAAGCAGGTGCACCCGAACCGCTTCGCCCACCCCCGCGTCGTCGTCTGCGTGCCCTCCGGCGTCACCGGGGTAGAGAAGCGCGCCGTCGAGGAGGCCTGCCTCTCCGCCGGGGCGCGCAAGGCCTACCTGATCGAGGAGCCGATGGCGGCGGCGATCGGGGCCGGCCTGCCGGTCGCCGAGCCGACCGGCTCGATGGTCGTCGACGTCGGCGGCGGCACGACCGAGGTCGCGGTGATCTCGCTCGGCGGGATCGTCGTCTCGCAATCGATCCGGGTCGGCGGCGACGAGCTCGACGAGGCGATCGTCAACCACTGCAAACACGAGTACAAGCTGGCGATCGGCGCCCAGACGGCGGAGGAAGTCAAGCTCGAGGCCGGCTCGGCCTCGCCGCTGCCCGAAGAGGTGCGCACCGAGATCCGCGGCCGCGACCTCGTCTCCGGCCTGCCGAAGACGATCACGCTCGGCTCCGAGGAGGTGCGCCGTGCGCTCGAAGAACCGGTCAACCACATCGTCGAGGCGGTCAAGGACACCCTCGATCGCACCCCGCCCGAGCTGGCCGGCGACATCATGGACCGCGGCATTACCCTCGCCGGCGGCGGCGCGCTGCTGCAAGGACTCGAACAGCGCCTGCGCGACGAGTGCCAGATGCCCTGTCAGCTGGCAGAGTCACCGCTTACGTGCGTGGCGGTGGGGTCGGGCATCTCCCTCGAGGAGTTCGAGGCCATCCACCGCGCCCACAAGCAGAACTCCGGGGGCAGGCGCCGTGCTTAGCCCCGATTCATCTCAAGTCTCCAAGCTAGGTCTTCACTGTGTACCGAAAGCAAGTACGCCGCCGTAGGGCGGTGCTCACCCTTCTGATCGTCAGTTCCTTCGTCCTGCTCACGCTGACCTACCGGGGCTCGACCGGCCTGCAGCGTGGCGTCTCCACGATCTTCGCTCCCGTCCAGTCGATCTCCGACCGGGCGCTGAAGCCGGCCCGCGACCTGGTCGACTGGTTCGACAAGACCTTCGACGCGCGTGGCGAAAACAGCCGCCTCAAGGACGAGCTCGCCGTCGCCCGGCGCAAGGCGGTGGCCGGCGAGGAGGCGCTGCAGGAGAACGCGCAGCTGCGCAAGCTGGTCGCCCTCGACGGCAGCCCGGCCCTGGCGTCTGCCCCCTACAAGCCGGTGACCGGACGGGTGATCGGCCGTTCCCCGACCGCCTGGCGCTCGAGCGTGACGCTCGACGTCGGCAGCGGCGACGGCGTCCAGGTCGACGACCCGGTGATCAGCGGCGACGGCCTGGTCGGCCGCATCTCCGCCGTCGAGCCGGGTTCTTCGCAGGTGATGCTGCTCACCGATCACGCCAGCGCGATCTCGGCCAAGGTCGTGCCGCCCGGCGTCCAGGGGGTGGTCGAACCGGAAGTCGGCAACCCCGAAGAGCTGATCCTCAACTTCATCGACTCGACCCGCAGGGTGCACGCGGGCCAGGACGTGGTCACCTCCGGTTGGCGCGCGCAGGGCCTCGAATCGCACTTCCCGCCCGGCCTGCCCGTCGGGGAAGTGACGAAGGCCTCGGTCGTCGAACAGGAGGCCAACCAGAAGGTCGACGTGAGCCCCTTCGCCGACCTGCGCAACCTCGACCTCGTCCAGGTGCTGACCGGGGACGCGCGAAGATGATCGTCACCCCGCGCATCCTGGTCCGCATCGCCGCGATCGGCCTGCTCGGCGTGCTGATCCAGCTCTCCTTCTTCTCGCGCGTCGAACTGCTCCACGTCAGCCCCGACGTCCTGCCCGCGCTCGTTGCCTGCATGGGCCTGCTCGGCGGCACGATGACCGGCGCCGTGAGCGGCTTCGCGATCGGCTTCTTCGTCGATTGCCTGCTGGTCGAGGCGCTCGGCATCACCTCGCTGGTCCTGCTCGGCGTCGGCTATCTCGCCGGCCTCTTCCGCGAGCGCTTCGAGATCCACAGCTCGCTCGTGCCGCCGCTGCTCTGCATGGGGCTGACGCTGCTCGCCGAGCTCGGCTTCGGCGCCGCCCAGCTGCTGCTCGGCATCGACGCGCCGGTCAGCATCCTGATCGTCCGCGACATGCTGCTGAAGAGCGTCTACGCCTTCTTCCTCGGCTGGCCGATCTACCTCGGCGTGCGCAGGGTGCTGCGCCCGGCGTTGGTGGAAGAGCCGAAGGTGCGCCGGCGGCGCCAGCCGACGGTGCTGGGGGCTTAGGGATGGGGACGGTGGTGGGGATGGCGGGTGCCCCTCTGCGGGAATTGACGCCCCTCGCGCTGCGCGCGAGGGGCGTATTTCGTGCGCGGGTTGCGCCGCGCAGAAATCGGATTGCATTGCCGCCGCTTGGCGACATTCCCGCAGAGGGGCACCCGCC
>JBLMYD010000090.1:0-24551 GCA_050258095.1 Chloroflexota bacterium | reverse complement strand
CTCGCGCGCCGAGGAGAGCAGGAAGACGGTGTAGTCCATCGCGATCGCGAAGATCATCGCGAAGAAGAAGATCGGCCCCCAGGCGTCGAGGAAGCCCTGCGATTCGAAGCCGAGCAGGCCGGAGAGGTGGCCGTCCTGGAAGATCAGGGTGGCGACGCCGAAGGCGGCGCCGGTCGAGAGCAGGTTGGCGAGCACGCCGATCGCCGCCACCAGCGGCGCCTGGAAGGCGACCAGGAGGAGCAGGAAGCCGAGGCCGAGGACGACGCCGATCGCCAGCGGCGTCTTCGCGCTCAGGGCCGCTTCGAGGTCGTGGTTTTCGACCGCGGGCCCGCCGACCAGCGCGCCCGGCGGCAGCTCGGCGCGCAGCCGGTCAACCGTGTCGCCGAACGCCGCGCTCGAGGGCCCCGCGGTCGGAATCGCTTCCCAGAGCACGAGCCCACCGGCCCCGCGCCGCGCCGGCAACACCGCCGCAATCCCCGAATCCCCCCGCAACACCCCGCCGACGGGCCGATTTCCGTCGCTATGCGTCGGTTTTAGGCCCGTCGGCGGTGGGGTGATGACCTGGATGGCGCCCGGGGCGCCGGGGCCGAAGGCTTGGCTCACCTGGCGGTAGCCGACGCGCGAGTGGTCGCCGCTCGGCACGACCTTGATCGAGGGCATTCCCGTACGCAGGCCGAGGATCGGCAGCGCCAGCACGAGCAGGGCGACCAGCGCTAGGCCGCCGAAGGCGACGGGGCGCCGCCAGAGCAGCTCGCCCCAACGGGCGAAGCGGGGCGAGCGGTGGTCGCCGCTGTGCGCCCAGGGCAGGGCGAGCTTGTCGACGCGCGGACCGAGCTTGGCCAGCACCGCGGGGAGCAGGGTCAGCGTCGCCGCCAGCACGAAGAGGACCGCGATCATGATCCCCAGCGACATCGAGCGGAAGGCGGGACTCGGCACGAGCATCACCGCCGAGAGCGAGATCAGGACCGTGATCCCCGAGAAGAGCACCGCCTTGCCGGCCGTGTCCATCGTCTCGCCGACGGCGTCGGCGGGCGCGTGGCGCTGGCCGAAGAGCGCGTTGCGGAAGCGCATGACGATGAAGAGCGCGTAGTCGATGCCGAGCGCGAGGGCGAACATCAGGGCGAAGTTCATCGCCCAGATCGAGATCGGCGCGACCAGCGTGCCGAGGTAGAGGATCCCGGCGGAGGCGACGAGGCCGACGATCGTCAGCAGCAGCGGCAGCCCGGCGGCGACGAGCGAGCCGAAGGCGAGGACGAGGATCGCCAGCGTCACCGGCCAGGAGAGCAGCTCGGACTTGAGCATCGCTTCGCGGTTGGCTTCGTTGAAGTCCGACCACATGCCGGCGGCGCCGGTCAGGTTGGCTTCGACGCCGGGCGCGGCCGCGGCGGCGAGCTCGCCCTTGAGGTCGTCGGCCGCGGCGACCATCCCGTTCGGGTCCTTGCCGGCGCCGGCGCGGACCACGGCGGTGTGGCCGTCGCGCGAGATCGAGAGCCCCGGGCGGGGCGGGGTCACCGTGCCGACCGCGGGGTCGGCGGCGAGGATGCGCTCGGCTCGGCGCAGCGTCGCGCGGAAGGGAGGAGAGCCGGCGGTCCAGCGCTCGGAGTGGACGGCGAGCTGCAGCGCGTAGGCGCCGTTGCCGGCGAAGGCGCGGTCGATCAGCTTGCGCGCCTGCACCGACTGCGAGCCGTTCGCCTGCCAGCCGGCGCCGGAGAGCGCCGTCTCGACCCGCGGGGCGAGGATGCCGAGCCCGATTGCGACGATCGCCCAGGTGACGAAGACCAAGCGCCTGCGTTCGGCGGCGAAGCGACCCAGCTTTCCGATCGGTCCGAGTGAGCTCACGGCTACCCTCCAAGTGGAAGTTTCACAGTTTTACAACTTAACAGTTGTAGATCGGTACAATAACACGATGATGCAGAGTCCGCTTCCCGCCGACGCCGCCGAGCTGATCGCCGGCCGCTTCCGGGCGCTCTCCGATCCGACCCGGCTGCGCATCCTCGACCACCTGCGCCGCAACGGCGAGGCCTCGGTCGGCGAGCTGACCGGGACGCTGGGCACATCGCAGCAGAACGTCTCCAAGCACCTCGCCGCGCTGCGCGGGGAGGGCTTCGTCGCCCGCCGCAAGCAGGGCACCAGCTCGCTCTACCGGATCGCCGATCCGGCCGTGCTCGATCTCTGCGACCGGCTCTGCGACGCGATGGAATCGCAGCTGGCGGCGCTGGGGGCGGCGCTCAGGGGCTGAGCTTGGCCTCGTTGCGCTCTTTGCGCCGGCGCAGAACCGCTTCGCCCGGGCGCCAGAGGCTGACCAGGCCGGCGACCAGGGTGACGAGGAAGATCTGCCCGGCCATCATCTCCAGCCCGGAGATCAGGCGGCCGGGCTGGCCGCCGGGGACGAGGTTGCCGTAGCCCGTCGTGGTCAGGGTCGTGTAGCTGAAGAAGAGGAAGTCGGAGCTGGACGGGTGGGGGTGGGCTTCGAAGAAGGCGCCGGCCTGGACCCGGTCGACGACCCCGTAGACGAAGGTGAAGAGGATGCCGAGCACGGTGTAGACGCTGAGCGCGCCGAGGATCGTGCGCGATCCCACCTCCGGCGCGGTGACGACGCGGCGCAGGACCGCGGCCATCGCCACCGCCAGCAGGGAGACCTGGATCACCGTGGCGAGGTTGAGCCAGGTGCGGTCGTCGGCCGCGGCGCCGATCGCGGCCAGGACCACCGTCAGGATGGCGAGCAGCATCACGACGCGCACGAAGCGGTGCCGGGCGTGGGCGCTGACGAGGGCGACGACCGAGGTGGCGCTGGTCGCAAGCGTGAGGACGACCGACGACCAGCCGCGGTTGTCGAGCAGCGAGGCGAGGGCGTAGGTGAGGAGGACGAGCAGGAACACCAGGCCGAAGGCGTCGCTGGCTCGCTCGGCACGCTGTATCCAGCGCTCGCGCCTGCGGGCGCGGCGCGATGCCGTCTCCATTCCTCGCACGTTCGGCCGTCGGGCGGCGTTTCCTGCCGCCCTGGCGGCCCTGATAGACCTCACCCGTGGGCGCCGAGACGTGGAGCGCGGTCGACGAGTACGTGCGACGGACGATCGTCGGCGACGACGAGGCGCTGGCGACGACGCTGCGGGCGAGCGAGGAGGCCGGGTTGCCGGCGATCCAGGTCTCGCCCCCGCAGGGCAAGCTGTTGAACCTGCTGGCGAAGTCGATCGGCGCCAGGTCGATCCTCGAGCTCGGCGCGCTGGGCGGCTACAGCACGATCTGGCTGGCGCGAGCGCTGCCGGCGGACGGGCGCCTGATCACGTTGGAGGCCGACGCGCGCTACGCGGAGGTGGCCCGGCGCAACGTCGAGCGCGCCGGGCTCGGCGACCTCGTCGACCTGCGGGTCGGGCCGGCGCTGGAGACTCTGCCGGCCCTCGCTGCGGAGGGAGCCGGGCCCTTCGACCTCGTCTTCATCGACGCCGACAAGGTCCACACTCCCGACTACTTCGCCTGGTCGCTCGACCGCTGCCGACCCGGCGCCCTGATCGTCGCCGACAACGTCGTCCGCGACGGCCGCCTCGTCGACCCGGAGTGCGACGACCCCGCGATCCTCGCTCAGCGCAAACTTCACGAGATGCTCGCCGCCGAGCCCCGCGTCGAGGCGACCACGATCCAGACCGTGGGGGCCAAGGGATACGACGGATTCACCCTGGCCCGAATCGCCGGCTGAGAAATTTTGCGGAAAATGCGGGATTTTGCTAAAAAGTCCTTTAGCAATGGAGGAGAAGTGGCTCGCGCCATCTTCGCGGCATCCGGTGCCACCCAAACGGCTCGCTCGGCTGCCGGCGGCGAGCGCCGGCGGCATTTTGACGAGCCTCGCAAACCGCTCTAGCAAGCCATATCTGAACCCGTTAGCGGAGGGGGAGGGATTCGAACCCCCGAGACACCTTGCGATGTCTGCCGGTTTTCAAGACCGGTGCATTCAACCGCTCTGCCACCCCTCCGGAGCAAACAAATTATTCACGCTGGACGAAAAGGCGCATGAATTGGAACGCTTAAGATGATTGTATTGTCTGCAATGCGTCGATTGCTCGTACTTGCCTCGGCGATGGTCTTCTTCGACGTCGTCTTCTTCTCGGCGATTGCGCCGCTGCTTCCGATGTACGTCTCCGACCTGGGGCTGAGCAAGGCGGAGGCCGGCATCCTCTCCGCATCCTACGCGGCGGGCACCCTGGTCTTCTCCCTGCCGGCGGGGTTGCTGGTCGCCCGCATCGGCCCGCGCCTGACGGTGGTCGGCGGCCTGCTGCTGCTCGGCCTCGCGAGCGTCGTCTTCGGCTTCGCGCACCAGTTCTACCTTCTCGACAGCGCCCGCTTCGCCCAAGGGGCGGCGGGGGCGATGATTTGGTCCGGCGCCCTCACTTGGCTGATCGCGGCCTCACCTCGCGGTCACCGCGGCGCCGTGATCGGCACGGCGCTCGGCACGGCGGTGGCGGGCGCCCTGCTCGGCCCCGCCCTCGGGGCGCTGGCCGCCGAAGTCGGCACCGAACCGGTGTTCAGCGGCGTGCTCGGCGTGGCGCTGGTGCTCGCCGCCTTCGCCGCCCGCCAGCCGGAGGCCGAGCCGCGCAAACGGCAGGACATGGGCGCCGTGGTCGACGCGATCGTCAGCCGTCCGATCTTGACCGGGACGGCGTTCGTCGCGATCCCCTCGGTGATGTTCGGCGCGGTCGAGGTGCTGGCGCCGCTGCAGATCTTCGCCCTCGGCGGCGGCCACGTCCTGATCGCGGGCAGCTTCATCGCCGGCGCCGCCCTGGAGGGCATCCTGGCGCCGGTCGTCGGCCGCTACTCGGATCGCGTCGGGCGGCGCGCGCCGTTCGTCGTCGGCATGACGATCTGCGCGATCGCGATCCTCGCGGTCGCCGTCGGCGCGACGATGGGCGAGGTGATGTTCGGCGTGATGCTGACTTCGCTGGGCGGCGGGATCTGCTTCACGCCGGCCTTGACGATGCTCTCCGAGCTCGCCGAGTCCAGTCACCTGCACCAGGGCTACGCCGCGGGGCTGTCCAACATGGCGTGGGCGTCGGGCCAGGTCGCCGGGGGCCTGATCGGCGGCGGCGTCGCGAGCGTCGCCGGCAACGCCGCTCCCGGCGTCGCGATCGGCGCGCTGCTGATCGCAACGGTCGCGTACTCGATGTACGCGCTCTCCCCGCCGCCGCCCGTGCCAGTGCCGGTCACGGAGGGAGGCGGCTAGGCTCTCCGGGGCATGGGCTCGGGCAGCGGTTGGCAGGCGCAGGCGGGGCGGGGATGGCGCAACTGGGCCGGCGACCAGTCGTGCACGCCGGCCGAGCTGCTGCGACCGGCGGGGCGCGAGGAGCTCACCGAGGCGATCGGCGCGGCTGCCGCAGCCGGCCGCAGGGTGAGCGTCGCCGGCAGCGGCCACTCCTTCACCGAGGCGGCGTTGACCGAGGGGACGATGATCGACGTCGGCGCCCTCAGCGGGGTGATCGACGCCGACCGTTCCTCTGGGCTGGTCCGGGTCGGCGGCGGCACCGTGCTCGCCGATCTCAACGAGGAGCTGAACCGGCTCGGCCTGGCGATGGAGAACCTCGGCGACATCGATCGGCAGACGATCGCCGGCGCGATCTCGACCGGAACCCACGGCACGGGGGCGAAGCTGCGCAACATCTCGGCCCAGGTCGAGGGGCTGGAGCTGGTCCTCGGCGACGGCTCGGTGCGAGAGCTGACCGCGGCCGGCGAGCCGCAGCTGCTGCGGGCGGCGCGGGTCGGCGTCGGCGCGCTGGGGGCGATCTCGGCGGTGACGCTGCGCTGCGTCCCGGCCTTCGTCCTGCACCGCGTCGACTCCCCCTGCCCGCGCGAGGAGGTGTTCGCCGCCTTCCAGCGCCGCGCCGACGAGAACGACCACTTCGAGCTGTTCACCTTCCCCTACGCCGACTCGGCCCTGGTGCTGGAGCGCAACCGGACCGAGGAGCCGCCGCATCCGCGCGGCCGCGCCGCCGCCTTCCTCAACGACATCGTGCTCGAGAACTGGGCGCTGGAGGCGATCTCCGCCGCCGGCAAGCTCTTCCCGCGGGCGATCCCGTCGCTCTCGCGGCTCGCCGCCTGGCTGGCGTCGGGGAGCACGGCGACCGACCGCAGCGACCGGATCTTCGCCAACGAGCGCCGCGTCCGCTTCACCGAGATGGAGTACGGCGTGCCGCGCGAGCACGGGCCGGAGGCGGCGCGGCGGGTGATCGAGTGGGTGCGCGCGAACCGCTACCCCGTCTTCTTCCCGATCGAGATGCGGGTCACGGCCGGCGACGACGCCCTGCTCAGCCCCTCGCACGAGCGCGACACCGCCTACATCGCCGTGCACCAGTACCGGGGGATGGAGTGGCGACCCTACTTCGAGGCCGTCGAGGCGATCATGGACGAGTACGGCGGCCGGCCGCACTGGGGCAAGCGTCACTTCCAGACCGCCGCGAGCCTCGCGGAGCGCTACCCGCGCTGGGCGGACTTCCAGGCCGCGCGCGACGAGCTCGACCCCGGCCGCGTCTTCGGCAACCAGTACGCCGAGCGCGTCCTCGGCCCTTGACCCCGCCGGGGTGCAACGCGTAAGGCGCGCATAAGGCGTCAAAAACGTTGCACCCGATCAGAGGAAGGCCATGCCCTCGCCTCGATACGTCGGGACGACGTCGACGATCGTGTCGCCTTGGACCAGGTGGAGGACGTCGAAGCGCTCGCACAGCTCGCCGGCCTTGGCGTGGCGCATGTAGACGCGGTCGCCGATCCGCAGGTCGGCGGCGGGCGGGCCGCCGAGCGGCGTCTGCACCTCGCCTGCGCCCTCCTCGGGGTCGAGCCCAAGACCCTCCGGGAGCCAGGGGGAGGGGAGCCGCGCGGTGTCGCCGCTGCCCGAGGCCAGGTAGCCGCCGCCGAGCGCCGTCGCGACGCCGGGCGAGGGCTTGCGCACGATCGGCAGCGCGAAGCCGGCGGCCGGGGCGAGCGCGAAGCGGCTGTAGTGGTCGAAGAGGGCGGGTGCGTAGAAGCCCGACCCGGCGGCCAGCTCGGTGACGGCGTCCTCGGCGCCGGTCAGCTCGAGGCTGCCGGTGCCGCCGCCGTTGACGATTGGCAGCTCGGCGAAGTTGCGGATCGCGGCGACGACCTTGCCCCGTCGCTTCGCCAGCTCCTTGGCCGAGCGCCGCTGCATCGAGCGGATCGCCCTGCCGCGCAGGCGCCTTCCCGGCGGCCGGTCGCCGACCCCGGCGATCTGCCCCTCGTAGGACATCAGCGCAGCCAGCTCGAGCTGCGGGCGCAGCGCGATTTCCTCGGCCAGCGCGACCGCCTGCTCGAGGGTGTGCACGGGAGAGCGCTTCGGCCCGATCTTGACTCGCCCGCGCAGCGCCCACCAGCTGCCGTCGAGGTCGATGCAGACCCGCACCGGAGCGGCACCGGGGCCGAGCACCGATTCGATCGTCTCCAGGTGCTCCAGGCAGTCGACCATGACGATCGGCGCGCCGGCCGGATTGGCCACCGAGCGCAGCGCCAGCTCCTCCAGCGCCACGGTGTCCGTCGTCGGGTAGGCGAGCAGCAGGTCCTCGAAGCCCGCCTCGGCCAGCCAGAGGGTCTCCGGCAGGGTGAAGGTCATCAGGCCGCGGTAGCGCTCGTCGCGGGCGAGGATCCGCTCGAGCAGCGCCCGGCAGCGGATCGACTTGCTCGCCACCCGGATCGGCTTCTCGCCCGCCCGCGCCAGCATCGCGTCGGAGTTCGCCCACATCGCGTCGAGATCGACGAAGGCGAACGGCGCCTCGACGTCCCCGAAGATCGCCTCTAGCTCAGCGTGCGAGCGGCCGGACACGACCCCGAGACTAACCGCGCCACCCCCCGTCACCACCTACAATCGGCCCCAAACCCCCGGAGAGGTGGCCGAGTGGCTGAAGGCACTCGCCTGCTAAGCGAGTAGGGGGCGCAAGCTCTCTCGAGGGTTCGAATCCCTCCCTCTCCGTTCGCCTCGAAGCCTCACTTCCTGGCGGTTTCCGCCGCCACCCACTCGAGGTAGGAGCGCGAGCCGTGCGCGACCTCGAAGGCGAGCACCTCGGGGACGTCGTAGCTGTGCAGCTCTTCGATCAGCGCGGTCGCGGCCTCCAGCTGCGCCTTCGGCGCCTTGCAGAGGAGGAGGAACTCCTCCGCCTCCTGCACCCGTCCCTGCCAGCGGAAGGTCGAGGCGATCGGGCCGACGATCTGCACGCAGGCGGCGAGGCGCTTCTCGACGAGGGCGGCGGCGAGGCGCTTGGCCTCGCCGAGCGAGTCCGTGGTCGTCTCCAGCTGGAAGACGCTAGCCATGGTGGGCCGGGCTCGCCGGAGCCGCGGACGGGAGTGTCTCGGTCTCTACAGTCATCTCATGCAAGGCAGGCGCACGAAGATCATCGCAACCGTCGGCCCGGCGAGCTGGGACGCCGGCGTCCTCGCGCGGATGGTCGAGGCCGGCGCCGACGTGCTGCGGCTCAACTTCTCCCACGCCGATCGCGAGCGGCACGCGCGGACGATCGAGACGATCCGCGAGGCGAGCGAGCGGGCGGGGCGCGAGGTGGCGGTGCTCGGCGACCTGCCGGGGCCGAAGCTGCGGATCGGCGAGCTGCGCGGCGACGTGGCCGAGCTCGAGACCGGCATGCACGTGAAGCTGACGCCGCGGGAGGTCGAGGGCGACCGCGAGACGATCCCGGTCGCCTGGCCCGGGGTGACGTCGCTGCGCGAGGACGAGCCGGTCTACCTGGCCGACGGCTCGATCCGGCTGCGGGTGCGCGGCGCCGAGGACGGCGGCGTCGACTGCGAGGTCGAGGTCGGCGGCACGCTCTCCTCGCACAAGGGGATGAACGTGCCGGGGATGAGCAGCCCGGCCGCGACCGCGGGCGATCTCGGCTGGGTCGAGTTCGCGGTCGAGCACGGCGTCGACCTGCTCGCGGTGTCCTTCGTCTCGCGGGCGGCCGACCTCGAGCCGGTCGGCGAGCGCCTGCGCGAGCTCGGGGCCGACATCCCGCTGATTGCCAAGATCGAGAAGCAGCAGGCGGCCGAGAACGCCGAGGAGATCGTCGCTGCGGCGAGCGGGGGGATCATGGTCGCGCGCGGCGACCTCGGGATCGAGCTGCCGCTGGCGCAGGTGCCGGTCGTGCAGAAGCGGCTGATCCGGGCGGCGGGCCGCCGCTCGAAGCCGGCGATCACGGCGACGCAGATGCTGGCCTCGATGGTGACCGCGCGGCGCCCGACGCGGGCCGAGGTCACCGACGTCGCCAACGCGATCTACGACGGCACCGACGCGGTGATGCTCTCCGAGGAGACGGCGGTCGGCCGGCACCCGGTCGAGGTGGTGCGGGTGATGGACGAGATCGCCCGCGCGACCGAGCCCGACCTGCCCTACGGCGATTGGCTCTTCGGCCGCACCGACCAGGCGACGCAGGACGTCGCCGACTCGGTCGCCCAGGGCGCGGTCGGGGCGGTGTACCGGCTGGGGCTGGCGGCGCTGGTGGTGCCGACGACGAGCGGGCGCACGGCACGACTCGTCTCCGCCCACCGTCCCAAGGCGCCAGTGCTGGCGGTCTCGCCGCGGATCGAGACGGTGCGGCGGCTCGCGCTGCTCTTCGGCGTGACCGCGGTGCTGCAGGAGCAGGACACCGACATCCACGCCCTGCTCCACGACTGCGCCCGGCTCGCGGCCGAGCACGGCGTCGCCGCCTCGGGCGACCTGATCGCGATCACCGCCGGCCTGCCCGAGCAGGAGCTGGGCACCAACCTCTTCGAGGTCCACCGCGTGCCCTGAGACATCCCGGATGTCGGCGCGTTGCCGCGCCTTCTATTGTCCACTGCCGGCATGGGCAGCGAGGAGACAGTGGTCCGGGTCGAACGCGACGGAGGCCTCGCGATCCTCACGCTCGACAGCCCGCCGCTCAACCTCTTCGACAGTCGCATGTTCGACGGCCTGCTGGCGGGAATCGCGGCGGTCGAGGCCGACCCGCCGCGGGCGCTGCTGATCCGCGCCGAGGGTCGCGCCGTCTCCGGCGGCGTCAACGTCGCCGAGTTCGACGGGCTGACGCCGGAGCGGGCGAGCGGCCTCTGGGACGAGCTGATCGGCTCCGTCGAACGGGTCGAACGGCTGCCGCTGCCGGTCGTCTTCGCCGCCCACGCGCTGACCCTGACCGCGGCCTTCGAGCTGGCGCTCGGCTGCGACATCATCCTCGCCGCGCGCTCGGCCAGGTTCGGCCTGGTCGAGAAAGTGGTCGGCCTGACGCCCTCGATGGGCGGCACGCAGCGGCTCGCCGAGCGGGCGGGGAGCGGCCGGGCGCGGGAGCTGGTGATCACTGGCGAGCTGTTCGGCGCCGAGCAGCTGGAGGCCTGGAACGTCGTCAACCGCGTCTTCGACGACGAGGGCTTCGACGAGCGGGCGCGCGCCTTCGCCGCCGAGCTGGCGACCGGGCCGACCAAGGCCCACGCGATGACCAAGCTCGTCCTGCGCCGCTTCCGCGAGGGCGGCATCCCGGCGGCCGACGAGGCGATCCGCACCGAGGCCGGCGAGCTGTTCGCGACCGAGGACCTGCAGCGGGCGGTGAAGACCTTCCTCGAGAAGGGACCCGGCCACGCCGAGTTCGAGGGTCGCTGAGCGGACCGGATACGGTGCGTCCATGACCGACTTCGAGCTGATCGCGCAGGGGATGACCCAGGCGGTGCCGTTCGCCGCCCACCTCGGGCTGGAGATCACGCACATCGCCGAGGGCGAGTCCACGGTCGTCCTGCCCGAGCGGACGGAGCTGACCAACCACGTCGGCTCCCAGCACGCCGGCGCCCTCTTCACCGTCGCCGAGACCGCCTCGGGCGCGGCTTTCGTCGGCGCCTTCGCCGAGCGCCTCGGCGACGTCACCCCGCTCGCCCGCAGCGCTGAGATCTCCTACACGAAGATCGCCAAGGGCCCGATCGAGGCCCGCGCCAAGCTCGCCGTCCCCGCCGCCGAGGCCCTGGCCACCCTCGACGCCGAGGGCAAGGTCGTCTTCCCCTGCGAGATCGAGCTCACCGACGCCTCCGGCGAGCCGGTCGCCACCGCCACCGTCCACTGGCACGTCCGGCTCAACCAGCCCGCCGAGCCCGAGACCGCCTAACGAAGCGGCCGAATCCCTAGAATCGCCTTTCGGGCCTCCCGGTCCGACTCCCGCGCCTGTAGCTCAGTTGGATAGAGCGTCGGTCTACGAAACCGAAGGTCACAGGTTCGAATCCTGTCAGGCGCGTTCCTCGCTGTTCCGTGGGATGGAGCGCATTTCCTGGTGCAGAGCCGAATGCGCCGCTTGGTCCCGATTGAGCGTTCCGCGCCGCTCCGGGTGATTCCGAGGCGTTCCGCGAGGTCGGTGTCTCATTTCTGTCTCATTTCGGCCGGCCGATTAGGGTCCAGCGCATGGCGGACGACGAGCGGAAAGCGCGCCAGGCGGTTCGAGCCGCTCAGGCGAGGTTCGAGCGGGAACAGGACGCGGCGCAGAAGACGCGACGCAAAGCGTTCGCCGAGGCGCAGGAAGCTGGCCTCACGCTGCGAGCCATCGGCGACGAGGTTGGCCTTCACCACACTCGCGTACTCCAGATCATCCGAGGTGAGTAGCGATCTGGTGATAATTCCTCACCAAGGCTGCTAAGCTCGGAGAAATCAAGCGGCGACCCGCCGTGCTGTGAACACGACGGGCCGCCTGACCACAAGGAGGCAGAGCTCCTCATGGCTGATCCAAACCCTACGGGTCGCGGCGCTGCCGTAGCCCTCCAATTCCCCGCCGGTCACGTCCGCTTTCTGCGCGAGACGTTCCGCGATGCCCGCGATGGCGTAAAGGACGAGCTGGCGCGCGCGCAGCGGCCGAAGAACCCAGAACGCCTACGACGCGAGGAGGCCGCCTACGGGCGGCTCCTCGCGGCCCTGGACGAGCTGGTGATCGTCCCCGATGAGGAGGTGCGCGAGGTCGTGGCCCGGCTCGCCCAGATCATCGACGGGAGCAACGAGTACGAGCGGGTCGTCAGCGAGCACGACGCGCTGGCGAACCTGATCGACCAGATCGACGGGGGAAGCGAGGCTGGTCAATGAGCCCGCGCGCCTCCGATCCGGTCGCCGAGCGCTTCTCGGCGAACCTCCTACGCGCTCGCGAGTCCGCCGGTATCACCCAGGAGGAGATCGCCTTCCGCGCTGGCTTGCATCGCACCGAGATCGGCCTCTTGGAGCGTGAGGCGCGAATGCCGCGGATCGACACGCTCGTCAAGCTGGCCGGTGCCCTCGGAGTCGACCCGGCCACCCTGCTCGACGGGATCACCTGGGAGCCCGGCGACTACCAGCCGGGCGGGTTCGTGGAGAAGGTAGGGGAAGGAGAGGAATGAAGGTCGCCGACCAGTTCGGCCGCAACCTCGCCTACTGCCGCAGGCGGGCGAATCTCTCCCAGGAAGAGCTTGCGGTCAGGGCATCCTTGCACCGCACGGCCGTCGGCCAGCTCGAGCGTGGCGAACGGGTCGCCCGCGTGGACACGGTCGTCAAGCTCGCCGGCTCCCTCGGCGTCCCGCCCGAAGAACTGCTCGACGGGATGGGCTGGGACCCAGGCGGGACGAGGCTCGGACGGTTCATGGGGGGAGGCGCGGGCTGATGGCGGCGGGGCGCGGCCGAAATGAGACCAGCCAAATCAACAAAGCCAAAACCAAGAGAGCCAGCCAACTCAGCCATCACCGATTCAGAGAAGCACCCCCAGCGAAGCAAAGAGCAAGACGAACGATCTGGGGGCCTCCCGACCCCCTCCAAATCACCAACCCCGAACACCCGACACACTACGGACCCTCCGGTTTCGTGCCTGGGCCGCACCTTGTCGATCCACAACGTCGGCAAGGGTCCAGCGGGCTCCTGGCGGTTGCTCCGGCCGGGCCTCCGGCGGCCGATTGTGGCACGGCTTCGCCGTGCGGCGGCCGCCCGTATGGAGGCCCGGTCGGAGCTTTGACCTTCGGTCTATTGCGGCCGGGAGGAGTCCTGCGCAGACGATCTTTAAGGCGCTGGCCGATGCAAACGGCTCCGAGTCCAGACAACAGGGGCATGGAACGGAAAGCCACGCCCATCGCCTTCTTCACCGAGCGCACCCTCGCCGCCTACCTCGCCGTATCGGACCGCACCATCCGCAACTGGATCAGGCGGGGCGAGCTGCCCTCCTACAAGCTCGGAGCGGCGAGGCGGATCGACCCCGCCGATGTTGACCGCTTCCTCGCCCAGCGAAGGGACGAAGCGGCATGAGGCATGAGACTCCGGTCAAGCGCCGCAACCCCTCCGGCAAGGTCGTATGGGTCGCCCGCTACACAGGCCGCGACGGCAAGCACCACATCGCAAAGCCAGCTTGGAACCGAGGCAAGGGCACCTTCGAGCGCAAGGCCGACGCTCAGCGAGCCATTGAGGAGGCGTACGGCCTCTCCGACCGCCCCGACACGCTGGGCGAGTACGCGGCCACCTGGACGACCCGCCATCCGCGCTCGGAGCGCACCAACGAGACGAACGAACACCGGATCGGCCGCGTCCTCGACGTTGAGGTCGAGGGCATCCCGCTCAAGCAGTGGCCGCTGCGCGAGTTGCGCCGCAGGCACGCCCTGGCCCTGGTCGACCACATGCTCAGGGTCCAGGGTCGAGCCACCACCGGAGTCGTCGGCATCTTGCGCTCGCTCTCGGCAATGGCCGAGGACGCGATCACCGATGAAGTCTCGGATCTGAACCCGTTCAAGGGAGTCCGGATCCGAGCGAACGACCCGAGAGCGAAGAAGAAGCGCCGCCCGATCCGCGTCTTCAGCTTCGAGCAGATGCACGCCTTCGCCAAAGCAGCCGGGCGCTACGAGGCGATGGTCCGCGTCTTCACCGACACCGGCATGAGGCTGGGGGAGGTGCTGCCGCTCAGCCGCGAGGACTTCGACGGCGAGACGCTGAAGGTCAGGCGCACCGCCCACGAGGGCGCCGTCTTGCAGGGCACCAAGACCGACCACGGCGAGCACGACGCAGGTCGCACCGTTCCAGTCCCGGCAACCCTCGCCTGGATGCTCGAAGCCCAGATCAACCTCAACGGCCCCGACTGCGAGCTGCTCTTCACGACTCCGACCGGCCGCATGTGGCGCGAGCGCAACTTCTACCGCGACGTCTGGAAACCGACCCAGGAGCGCTCAGGCATCGACATCCGCCCCCACGAGTGCCGCCACTCCTACGTCACCCACCTGCGCGCCGCAGGCATCAACGATGCCGACCTGGCCGAGATCGCCGGGCACCGGGTCGAGACGATGCTGGCGCGGTATACGCACGCGGTGGGCCAAAGTCATGAAAAGGTGCGCGCGGCTGTGGGGTAGAGGTTCAATTCGCTCTTATGTACACAGTCTAGTTCTTTAATGCTAGAAACATTCTTGATATAAGTTACGCCGCTGCTAAGACGGTATAAGTCACAACGCGTCCGCCACCTAACTTCCCTTGGCTCAGTCGAGCGATCCTCTCAAGCGCAATAACCCCTTCTCCGAGCAGACTGCGGGTGAATACTTCGTCGGGCGGGAGGAGGAGTTCAAGCAGTTTCAAGCCAATCTCGACGGCCTTGCGTCAGGCATCGCCAATCACGCATTCGTCGCTGGATTGCACGGAGCCGGGAAGACCTCCTATCTCGACCAGCTTGTCACTATCGCTGGGAAACAAGGGTTTGTAAGCGTTCTCACCAACGTAACCGAGCAGGTCACTGGCTTGGCCAATGTTCAGTCCATCTTGCGAGCTATCGCGGACGCAGTGGAGGACTGGGCTCAGCCGGATCATCAAGTAAAGACCGGAACCGACTGGGCTAAAGGGAAAGATTCAACTCTCTTTCGCCAGGTGAAGCTGGATGTCCTTGAAGCCGATCAGGTGAGAAGAGACCTCTCGCAGCTATGGAGCATTGCGTCTGAGGCTGAGGCTCGCGGCATCGTGGTATGTATTGATGAGGGTCAATGGCTCCAGTCAGATGCCCTCTCTGCATTGAAGGTGGCACTTGAGGCGCAGACTCATATTGTCTGTGTCCTCTCTCTCCGACTTCCCGCCGCTGAGGATGGCCTTCGGAAGGCTGGTCGAGTTCGCTTGGAGGAAATGGCCATGAAAGCGGGAGGTGATATAGGTGCAAGTCGCCTATACACCACCGAGATTGCAATGGGTCCCTTCACGGATGATCTTGAGGCGAAGCGGTGCATAGACCGTCGACTTTTAGATAACGCGATTTCATTTGACGATGAGTTGAGTAGAGAGGTAATTAATCTTGCGGCCAGGGTTCCACGAGACATAATTCTCTATGCCCAGAAGGTGTACGCAAGAGCAGATGAAGCCGGGCTCACACAAGCAGATGCATCGCTGTTGGACGATGTAGTTCGCGACTACCATGCAGCTGAGGTTGCGCAGGCAGCACGACTTGTCGAGAACCTAGCGCGATCGGCACGAAGTCTACTTAAGGTTCTTATTGAGTGTGATGGTTGCGCAACTGATCGCCAGTTGGCACAGCGTATCCAGGCAGGGTCGGACCCAGACACGCTGTCTACGGTTTCAGAAGGAATCAATAGCCAATTGTCGAAGGTATGCGAACGGTTTCCCGGTTTGCTGGCAAGCGAGGATACGTTTCAAGTAGCGAGTCGAAGTCACTTCTTCGCGCTTCGGATTGCCTTGGAGGAGCGGTGAGCGATAAGGCGAACGCAGCAATCGACGGGTTGAACTGGGACGATGCTCTTAGCTCTCGCACGGTCACACTTCCGAGCGACGAACTAGATAGAGCTATTAAATTCCTTGAGGAGGCCCGCCATGATGGTGCCTGGGGAATATATCCAAGTACACAGGTAGATCGCCATTCTTCCGCAATTGCGGTTGCTGCTCTTCGCACGGCGATGGATCATTGGCTAATTCGTGACTGTACGATTCTCTTTGTCAACAAGTATCGAGATCAGATACCTGGGCTGGGAGTAGACGCACTCGTTGATGTAATTGAGTTGGTTAAGGATGCATTTGATGAGCAGCCCGATCTGAAAAAGTCGATGTCCCGGAGGGTTAAGGAGCAGCTCCGTCATCTGACTACGGATGAGAATATGGGCGGAGCGTCAAGGCTTGCAAGCCTATTGGCAACGGCAACCGCCGCAGGGCTGATCAAGGAAAAAGAAGCGGAATTGGGGTGGAAAACCCTCATAAAAAGTCAACATAAGGATGGCAGCTGGTCAGCAGTGAGTGAGCAAGGCGGTTCACTCACAGCTACGGCAGCAGCGCTGAGTGCGCTAAACCAAGTTGGTGCTGAGTGTGCATCGGGCATTCGCCAAGGTGCATTCGATTACCTTGTCGCTCAATTTGCACGGCTTGAGGGTGAAGAGGAGTCACCCGAACTCTTCGCAATTGCCACGACACTGCTCGCAATTGTTAGCCACCCGGCTTGTGACTATTGGTTGGTTTCACGTCTTCAGGACATGTTGCTTGATCGTCAAAATAATGATGGAGGGTGGTCAGAGCAGCCCGACTCGCCATCGACTGTTGAGCACACTGGACTTGCAGTACTAGCCTTGACCGCTGCTGGTGCGCGTTCTCACGTTCCCACTAGGTTGGCCCAGGCAGCACTTGCACAGGCAAGAGGGATGCTAGGGGATGTTGGACGAGAGCGTGACCGTCTTCAGGCTGGATTTGACGAGGCTGTGCGTGAGCACTGCGGAAGCCTGGCAACAGAGACTAAACGGTTGAAGGCAGAGCTGAATTCGGCCCAGAAGGCACTTGGTCGAATATCGGAGCTAGAAGCGGATAATCGCCGCCTCCGCCGGGTGGCTGAGCCCCTTGCTTACAGCTCAGAACTGCTTGCGGGCTCCCCTCTTCGTACTCCTGAGTACGTCGCCGTCGTATCGGCCTGGACAAGCGTGGGGGGCGTAGTGGTGCTAGCTGGTCTTCTCGTCGCTGGGGTGCTATCAACGACGCCAGCGACATTGGCGCTTCTAGTTGGGGTGTCGGTTACGGCTTCGGCATTTTCTCTATTGGTCGCAGAGACACGACGGAGGCGAACACAGCGGCTGTTGTGGGATATGCATGGATTTGCGGAGCAGTCGCATCTTCAATGGACGCCATTTGAGGATGAACCGGTAGGTGAACGCCTACGTGCTCTCAGGGTTAGTTTTAGTGGAGTTCTCAACGAGTGTAGCCCTTCAATTCAGACCGAGCTTGTCTATATGTTGTTTGACGGCTTTACTGAAGTACCCGCAGATGTCGCTGGGCGGCGCGCAGAACAGGTCGCCATGCGGTTTGGTATGACCCCAGAGGGTGCAGTCAGGTTCAAGCAGTGGGCGTCGACTGCGGCACTGCTTGAGCCTAGAGAGCGTCGACTGCTATTTGATCAGATTCGTCGATCAATTGATCTATGATTGTTTGTCCAAAGGAATCCGGCGATCTTCTTTCGCCGGTGGTACTGGGCGCGCTTATTGCTTTTACATCGACGCTCGCTGGCGTTGGGTTGACGGAGTGGTCTTCTAGGTCTCGGGAGAGGCGTGCTCAGCGACTCGATTGGAATCGGCGTCTGTTTGACAAGTACGCGGATGCTTACAGGGATTTCCTCGCCACTTGGGGCGGCGCCGCCAATGTCATTATGCTCGAAACGTCTTTTGCCAATTTGAGATCAAAGGCTCTGATCCCTGGAAGCATCGTAAGGGGTTACGACCTGGCTCTTAGGGGTCTCAAGGAGTCTAGAGACGGTCCAGAACGTGACGCTTATGCCGTGGGGTTTAGGGAACTCATCGAAGAGGCGCTCAATGATCCACTTGGGCTCACTCAGGGATAGCCGGGTGTCTGCTGCCGGTGCTCCGTAGTACCGGGATGTCGCTAGCTACTTGCCCCGGAAAAACCCCTAGGCGTGAAAACGGCCGCGCGGAGGTACCGGCGCGGCCGTCTTCTAAATGGGCATTTGCTCTTGCGAGCTTGCCGATCGTTTCAAGTAGGCAGGACGGCGACGGTGTCCAGGTCATAGGAGAAGGTTGCCCAACCTGTCCAGATGCGCTCGCCCTCGGCACCCTTCAGTCTCGCTCGCCGCAGCCCGTAGCCCCGCTTGAGGTGGGAGATGCGACCCTCGGCCCCGACTCGATAGCGGGCCAGGCGGCGTTCGGTGCGTCGCGACCGCCCCGGCTCCTTGCGACCGGCGATGAAGGTCCGTTCGGGCGCGATCGCGGCGAGCTGCTCGTCGGTCCGGAGGTGGCCGAAGCCGCCGTCGAGGGCGAACTCGCGCGGGCAGATCCCCAGGCCGGTGAGCTCGGCGACGGTCTGCGGCAGGAGCTCGTTCTCGTTCGGGCTGCCGGGAAGCGAGGCGGGTGGCAGGAGAAGGCCGCGCTGGCCGGGCTTGGTCGAGACGGTGAGCTCGCAGAGCTGGACGACGTAGCCGAACTCGGTCGAATTGCCCTGCTTGCCCTTGCGGATCGGCCGCGCGTCGGGGTCTGAGAGCGAGACGAGCCGGTCGAAGATCGGCTCGCCGGCGATGCGCTTGGCGATCTGCTCGGTGACCTTCTCGCAGCGCTCCGCCAGCTCGGTGAGCCGCCGCGCGGCGCTGAGCTTGGCCTGGGCGCCACGGCCGCGCGCCCGGCCCTTGACCGCGGCGGCCAGCTTGCGGGCTTCGCCGACCGAGCGGCGCAAAAGCTCGCCGCACTCCCCGGTGAGGCGCAGGACCTCGGCCTTGCGCTCGCCCGAGCGGCGGGCGAGGGTTCGCGACATCGCCCGCAGCCGCCTGCCCAGCGCGCGGGAGCGGTCGCGCACCGCCTTGGCCTCCTCGCCGGCCAGCGAGAGCATCTTGCGCGCCTCGCGCGCCAGCGCCTTGACCCCGTCGGCGGCCAGGCCGGAGTCGGTCGGATAGCGCACGTCGGCCGCCACCACGGTGGAGTCGATCCGTGCCGCCCGCGCGCGGAAGCGCCGCTCCCTTTGCGCCTTTGCGATCAGCGCTCGGGTCAGCTCCGCAACTGTCTCCGCCCCCAGGCGCCGGGTCAGCTTGCGGACCGTCGACTCGCAGGGCGCTCGCTCGTGCAGGGGGATCAGGCAGAAGCGGCGCAGGTGGATCGAGTCGGCGACCTCCTTGACCAGAGTCTCGTAGCCCCAGCCGGTGCGCTGCTTGAGCACCATCAGCCGCACGTAGGTCTCCATCGCGATCGTCGGCCGCCCTTCGCTCAGCATGGCCCGCCCGGTCTCGCTCGCTTCCTCCTCCCAATGCTTGGCGATCGGCCTCAGCAGCTCCGGATCGCCGAGCAGCTCGTCGATCTTCCCCAAGTCCTCCGGCAGCTCCTTGGCCTCGACCGGCAACACCTCGTCCCACAGCGTCTCCGCCTGCGGCGCTCGCAGGGTCAGCATATGTACCTCCTCGATCTTGAAACACACCCATTACCAGGGCATTCTCGAGATGAGGCCGGACGGATCAGGCTTGGGAGCGGCTACTTTTTCCGGGGCAAGTAGCTATCGACAGCTGGCCGCTGCCTTTAGGGCTCGGCAGACCTCGGACATCTTGTCGGGGCCGAGCTCCGTGATCGGCTCGACCAGGAGCGCTTTCGGGACCGTCCGCAGGTTGTCGAGGCTGATGGCGCACTCGCGGGGCATGCCGTCGCTCGCGTCGAGTTGAACCTCGGTCTCGATGCCGCGGATTGTGCGGGTGATCAGCGCGACGACGACGTTTCGCAGTTTCGGGATCGCCTCGTCGCGGGTCAGCACGCAGACTGGGCGACGTCCCTCCTCTGCCAGCTCAAGCCAGCAGACCTCGCCTCGGGCTACCACCGCTCCTCGCGGATCGCCTCGCGCGCGTTTGCCGTCGCCCAGCGATCCTCGCGCTCGTCGGCCGAGAGCGTCTTGTCATCGAGGTACGACGCCAGCTCGTCGTGCGCCTCGACCACGCGGAGCGCGGCGGTTGCCTGCGCGTCATTCCATTGAGGCGCTTGCCGGAGGAGCTTTTCCTTTGCTGTCATCGCTCGGATGGTACCGCGCGCTCCCGCGTTCCCTGGGGCCACAGGGGCATGCACCTTCATCAACTGGCGTCAGTGCGATTCCCGTGAGCGTCGCACGGCAGCTGCCACGTCTGGCATTGGCTCTCCCGTCAGCGTCTCCCCTATCCAGGAGAAGCCATCCGCTGTCTCGTTTTCGTCAAGTCGTCGCAGCATTAGCGTCGAGGCGCGGGCGCTGAACTCGTCAAGATCGCCCCACTCGTCAACAGCATGATTGGCCTCGGCCAGGTGCTCGTTCTCTTTTCGGCGCTCGCGCTTGGTCTCTCGTTTCGAAGCCACAGGCGTATGATAGGTGTTGTCTGCGTCGGGTTCCGCGACCTTCGGTCGAAACGACCGCAACTGTCAGGTCTCATATCGGTCGCATATCCGCTGCAAACGGCTCTGGCAAGCGGTGGCTCTGCGGTCTACGAAACCGAAGGTCACAGGTTCGAATCCTGTCAGGCGCGTTGACGTGATCCCGCTTGGGAAGCGGGTTTGCGGGGTTTCTGGAATCGGCCGGAGAGGCCGAAATCGGCGCTGGGGCAACGCCTGGGGCAACATGAGAAGCGAGTGACGTTTCGCGCCAGGCCTTGAGACGGGTGCTTCGTCCACCTACGTTTGCCGCCGATGAGATCAAAGAGCGGCCCCGGCGATGCTACGAACGCCCCGGGGCCCGGCACCGAAGACGTGGCCTTCTATGCGAGAGAGACGGTACCCGCCCCGGGCGGTAGCCCTGGGCTTCCCTTCGGCGCCCTGACCGAGGAGGAAGAAGAGCCGGTGCCGCGCCTAGTATCGAACAGCCAATGGCCCCGACCCCCGAACCACATGAGATCGAGTTCTTGCCCTTGGTCAAGGCGTACCCCGCCTTGAGCCGTCGCTACGGCGAGGTCTCCTGCATCGCCGGTCTGGACATGAAGACGAGCGAGTGGATTCGGCTCTATCCGGTCCCTTTCAGGACGCTGGAAGATGCCAGCAGTTTCGGAAGTACGAGCCGATCCGCGCCAGGGTCCAAAGGCCGCGCGATGATCGCCGACCCGAGTCATGGCGGGTCGATGCGGAATCGATTGAGGTCGTCGGTCCGGTGCTGAGCTCGGAGCGTGAGTGGGCGGCACGGCGACCAGTCGTCGAGCCCGCGATCGGCGAGTCCATGTGCGCTGTCAGGACGGCCCAGAAAGTGAATGGAACGTCTCTTCAGATGTTTCGTCCAAGAGAGGTGTTGGGGCTCATAATCGAGGACGCCGAGACCGACCCCGAGAAGGGCAGGCGGGCCGAGGATTGGGCGGCGCAGGGGTCTTTGCTCGGTTCGGCAGACCTTCAGCTCCAACGGAAAGCGCTGGAGCAGATTCCCTTTCGATTCCTATACCGCTACTTGTGTGCGGCTGACGATTGCCCTGGACATCGGCAGTCGATTGTGGATTGGGAGATCATTGCCCTCTACCGCAAAGTCCAAAAGCAAGAGAACTGGCGCGACCTAATTCGTGCCAAGTGGTTCGATCAGATGTGCGGACCCAATCGGGATACCGCGTTCATCGTCGGTAATCAGCATCAGCACCCCGATGGCTTCCTGATCCTCGGCGTCTGGTGGCCACCCCGATCGGACCAGCTCTCGCTAGGCAATTTGAGCAATGTCTAGGTCTAGGTCAAGCTGTTCGCGCAGCGCCTCGAAAATGACCTGGCGATGGCAGACGTCTTCTTCGGCCTCTACGCACATGAGGGCCGATCTCTTCTCTTGGATCGTTACCGCTAGTTCCCGCAGCTCTTCGGTCCGCTCATGAGCAAGGAGCTGCTCATAGCCAGCGCGTCCCTCGGCAATTTTCCCGGACTTGTATAGGTCGCGGAACTCCTTTGGGTTCCCCATGCATCGAAGGTGCAGGTACTCGATCGACTCCTCTGCGAGGGCAGCGGCCAACGCCGACTTGGCAAATCCACGCCGCCGCGAAATTGGCAGCTCCCGTACATCGACCAGTCGCTCGACGCCAGCGCTGGCGAGGAGTCGTGCGAAGTCTTCAACTGATCGATAGCGCTCATAGCCGATGCTGCCGATCCAGACGGAAGACGCTGGACCATCGTCAGGAGGAAGTTCGGACGGATCAAAAGAGACGGTTTCGACCAGTTCAAGCGCCGCAGCCATCGACAACTCGCGACCAAATGCCGCCTTCGTCAACTCGCCGATTGAACGACCCGATGGCGCCGCGGGTATGTCCGAAGAAGCCGCCACCTCGGAAATAGTCTCATTTCGTGTCGTTGTCTCGCTGTATCGCGTATCGATACGCGATACAGCTCGGCTGGCGAACGAGAATCAACAACTTCGCATTGGGGTTGCCTTCGTGCATCTCGATTTGATTGGAACCGGGGCTATCGAGCTCAGAATCGAAGTCGCCGGACTGCGGATCTGGGTCTGTCCACGGGTCTTTCGGCATGTTTACCGATGCGCTGATGTGGTCAGCCTCTGTCGAGGCGCTCGATCTCTGCCTGTTCTTCGACGCGGACTTCGGCTCGGCGATCGGCGATCAGCTCGTCTGCCAGGCTCGCGTCGGAGGCGATGTGGGCGAAAAGGCCACGCAGTAGCCCGGCCGCCGCGCTCCGCGTGTCGATCTGGCGACGCTTGCGCCTGGCGCTCTCCTTCGCCTCGCTCCGCGTCATCCACGCCCCGCCACCGTTCTTTGCTCCGGTGTGCTCGGTCTTGATGCGCTCATCGTTCACGGCTTCTACGATACTTGTTGTCTGTGAGATCGACGGCAAAGAAGACCGAGAGCATCGAGCGTCCTCCGGCCGCCAAGGTCATGGACGAAGCCATCGACCTCGCGATCGAGGGCCGCTCGCCCTATCCCGAGCGCGCCGCCTTCATCGACGTCGACGCGGCATCGGCTGGCCTCGAGATCAAGCGCGCTGCCAACGAAGGGCTGCCCGTTGTTCTCGTCGCCGCCGACGGTAGCTCCCAGGTCTTGATGCCTGAAGCGGCAGCCCGGTAGCGCTTCGACTTCTCTGGGATTACCGCACTACAGTCAGGACCGGGGTGGATCGCGAGATGGAGACATGGCGCAGCGAGGACGGTTGCGAGTGGCGCATCGGTGGCGATGCTGAGGTCGCGTGGATCGAGGAGAACACTCCGAGCGGGCTGAGGATCACGTCCGCGATCCCCCCGGTATTCGAGGCGTACGCCACCCTGGAGTTGCCTGGCACCGGCAATCAGACGACTGCGTCCACCGCCGAGGAGTGGGAGCAACTGGAAAGGTATGGGGACCGTCATGACGCCGGAGCGCTTGCGGTGCTCAGTGAGCACTCTCAGCCGCAGCCGTGGTGGCTCGGCTATCTCGAAACAGGGGCTTCCGATCTCCCCTTCGACGGTGTGCCGCGGGTGAGGTTCTACGCAGACTGGCCGTATGTGCTCATCGAGGCCGGTCCCGAGCAAGCCCGTACCTGGCGCGAGGACTGCTGGAAGGGCGTCCTGCCGGACTTGATGTTTCCGGCGGATCGGTCGTGGCTTTTCTCAACCTTGTGGGACGACGATTGGACTTGCATCGGCGGCTCCCAGGTGCTGGTCGACGCCTTTCTGGCTCACCCCGACCTGCGAGACCGCGTTCGCGAGGTCGATCCGTTGGTCGAGGACGCGACCCCACCTGGGCACACCGCGTATTGACTGCGACGCGAGACAAGAACCCCTGGGGCAACAAATGGGGCAACATGCCCCACAGATTCCAGCCGATCCCAGCGTCGCTCGATCCGCAGGAAGCCGCTTGAAACCGGGCTCCACGTAGTCCAGCGGGTCTGCGGGACCTAGCTACGAAACTGGTTGTCCTTGTGGGAAACCGAGGGTCACAGATTCAATTGAGCGACTCGACCTCTGCGCCCACTACCGACAAGTCCGCTGGGAACTCCAGCAGCCCATAGAGGTGGGCGCGAAGTTCGTCGAATTCCAACGGGCTGTCCTCTACATACTCGAAGTACAGCGCCTCCGGCCTGCGGCTCTTGATGACGGCATCGTCGAGGTCATCGCCAATGCCGACGCTGAGTTCGCCGTGACGGGAACGGGCGTAGACGGTGCGGCCGTCGGCGAGGGTAGCCGCCCACTGCGTCGGGCAAGCCCAAGTCATCCGCTCGAGCGCGACGATCCTGGGAAGCCCCTCGGGCTGCTCTGGTGCGATCCTGAGTTGTCCGTTGGCTCGCTCTCCGAGCACAACATAGTCACCTTCCAAATCGCCGGAGACCGTTATTCGGGGTAGAGCTTTCATGCGAAGACCAGTGTAGACAGTAAATTTCGGAGATTGCCGCGCAGTGGCTGGAGATGGGCGTACGATCTAGCGATGGATATCGCAGAGGCAAAGGCAAAGCTCGACGCGGTTCTTGACGAGCTCGCAGCGGCTGGTTTCTCGGTCTGGGGTTGGGACGACGGGTCGATTCAGGTCGGGCAGCTCAACGGGTTGGGCGCCGAGTGCCCGCCGCGCTACGCGGCGGACGATCCGCGGTCCAGATAGACACCCGTGGAGCGGTACCTGTCAACGAAAATGAGACACCCGTCATTCGAATTTAGTGAGCAGCCTCCTCTGACTCGGGCTTGTTGATCCACGCTGCCGTCGGCAGCGTGGGCGGCGTCGGCGCCTTGCGCA
>JBLMYD010000089.1:0-10008 GCA_050258095.1 Chloroflexota bacterium | reverse complement strand
GCTCGGGCGACTCGATCCAGGCGCTGAAGGCCGGGGTGATGGAGATCCCCGACGTGATCGTCGTCAACAAGGCCGACCACCCGATGACCGACACGATGGTGCGCGAGGTGCGCAGCGTGCTCGCCCTCTCGCACGACCCCGAGGGCTGGCAGGTGCCGATCCTGCGCACCGAGGCGGCGCGCGGCGAGGGGGTGGCGGAGCTGGCCGAGGCGATCGCCAGGCACCGCGCCCACATCGAGGAGGTCGGGACGCTGGAGGAACGGCGGGCGCGCAACCTGCGCAACGAGGTGCTCGGGATCGCCGCGTCGCGGATGCGCCGGCGCCTGGAGGCGACGGCGGCCAGCGACCCCGAGACCGCGGCGCTGCTGGAGAGGGTGGTGCGGCGCGAGCTCGACCCGGCCAGCGCCGCCTCGCAGCTGCTCGAAAGGCAGGCCGATGAGTGAGGCGCAGGCGGTCCGGCCGCTCGGCCTGGACGAGGTCCGCTCCTGGCTCGGCAACGACGCCGACGGCTTCGACGGCCGTCAGGTCGGCTTCGCCCACGCCGTCTTCGTCGACGCCGTCAGCGGTGCGCCGACCTGGCTGGTGGTGCGCTGGAAGCAGCGCCGTTTGGGCGCCACGCACGTCGTCGTCCCGGCGACGGACTGCGCCGCGGCCGGCGGTCGCGTCTGGGTGGCGCACGGTCACGACGCGATCCGCAGCGCTCCGGTGGTCGATCCGGGCAGGCCGCTGCTGCGCGAGCACGAGCTGACGATCTGCGACCACTACGGCATCGCCGAGGCGGTCGGCCGGGCGGCGGAGGTGGCGGGCCGCGGCGAGGGCGAGATCACCTCGCAGCCGGCGCGGTAGTTTCTGCTCTCGTCACATCTTCCCCCTAGCGTGGGGAGGGACTGACCATGGTCCTGCTGATGCTCTTCGGCTTCCTCGCGGGCGCGGGCACCGCGCTCTCGCCCTGCGTGCTGCCCGTGCTGCCGATCGCGCTCTCCGCCGGGGCGACCGGCGGTCGCCGCCGGCCGTTGGGCATCGTCGTCGGCCTGGCGCTCTCCTTCGCCTTCGCCACCGTCGCCCTCGTCTACCTGATCGCGGCGCTGGGCCTGCCCAACGACCTGCTGCGCAAGCTGGCGATCGGCGTGCTGATCGTCTTCGGCGTCTCGCTGATGGTGCCGCCGCTGGCCGCCCGGATCGAGGCGACGATGAGCCGCTTCGCCGGCGGGGCGGGCGGCGCCCGCGCCGGCGGCGACGGCTTCTGGTCGGGGACCCTGGTCGGCGCCAGCCTCGGCCTCGTCTACGCACCTTGCGCGGGCCCGATCCTGGCCGGCGTGATCACCGTCTCCGCCTCGCAGGCCTTCACCGCCGGTCGTCTTGCCGTGGCGCTCAGCTACGGGATCGGCTCGGCGGTCGTCCTCTACTTCCTGATGCTCGGCGGCCGCCGCCTGGTCGCGCCGCTCGCGCGGCGAGGCATGGCGCTGCAGGTGACGATGGGCGCGGTGATGGTCGTCGTCGCCCTGGCGATGGCCGGCGAATACGACGTCCGCTTCCAGAGCTCGATCGCCAGCTCCCTGCCGAGCTTCCTCGTCAACCCCACCGAAGGTATCGAGGACACGGCGGCGGCGCGCTCGGCGCTCAACGAAGTGCGCGGCGAATCTCCGCACGGAGTCGGGGCGAGGGCGACGAGCGGGGCGTCGGGGATCCCTCCCCGGGAACTCCCGCGAAGCGGCCCGGGGAGGGATCCCCGACGCCCCGCACACCCCGCGCTGCCCGTCCTCGGGACGGCGCCCGAGTTCGTCGGCAACCAGCGCTGGTTCAACACGCCGGGCGGCAGGCCCCTGACCCTGCGCTCTTTGCGCGGCCGCGTCGTCCTCGTCGATTTCTGGACCTACACCTGCATCAACTGCATCCGCACGCTGCCCTACCTGACCGCCTGGGATCGGACCTACCGCAAGGACGGCCTGACGATCGTCGGCGTGCACTCGCCCGAGTTCCCCTTCGAGAAGGACGCTGGCAACGTCGAAGCGGCGATCCGGCGCAACGGCATCCACTACCCGGTGGTTCAGGACAACGAACTGGCGACCTGGAGCGCCTACGGCAACCAGTACTGGCCGTCGGAGTACTTCATCGACGCCCGGGGCCGGGTCCGCTTCGTCCACTACGGCGAGGGCGAATACGGCGAGAAGGAGAAGATCATCCGCGAGCTGCTGGCGGAAGCGGGCCGGCCGGTCGCCAGGCACGACTCCGGCGCCCGCGGGATCGCCGCCTCGGCCGGGGTGACGACGCCGGAGACCTACCTCGGCGCCGCCCGCGCCGAACGGTTCACGAACCCGATCCTCTCGCCGGGCTCGCACCGCTTCGGCAGCCCGGCCGAGCCGCCGATCGACGAATTCGCCTACAGCGGCCGCTGGCGGATCGCGCTCGAGTCGGCGACCGCCGAGGGTGGCTCCCTCGCGCTCCACTTCGGCGCCCGCCGCGTCTACCTGGTGCTCGGCTCGCCGGGGCGCCCGCGGCGGGTCAGGGTGCTGCTCGACGGCCACCCGATCCCCGCGGCGCTGGCCGGAGCGGACGTGCGCGACGGCGCCGTCGAGGTCGGCTCGCAGCGCCTCTACCAGCTCGTCGACCTGCCCCGGGTCGAAGAGCACGTGCTCATCCTCGAGCCGGAAAGGGGGGTGATGGGCTATGCGTTCACTTTCGGCTAGCCGGCAGGGGACAATCTCCTCCGTGGCCGAGGAATCGCACGGCACGGTGCTCGTCGTCGACGACGAGCCGACGATCGTCGAGGTCGTCTCCCGCTACATGGAGCGGGCCGGCTACGAGACGCTGGCGGCGGCCGACGGCGCCGAGGCGCTGCGCCTCGCCGGGCTGCACGACCCCGACCTGGTCGTCCTCGACCTGATGCTGCCCGAGATCGACGGCCTGGAGGTGATGCGTCGCCTGCACGACGGGGACGGCAAGCCGGTGCCGGTGATCCTGCTGACGGCGCGCGGCGAGGAGTCCGACCGCCTGGTCGGGCTGCGGCGCGGCGCCGACGACTACGTGGTCAAGCCGTTCTCGCCCGCCGAGCTGGTGGCGAGGGTGGACGCCGTCCTGCGCCGGGTCTCGCCGCCCGCCGTGGAGGACGAGCCGCCGCCGCCGATCGAGATCGGCCCGCTGCGGATCGACCCGGGGATGCGGACGGTCGAGCTCGACGGCGAGGAGGTCTCGCTCACGCAGCGCGAGTTCGACCTGCTCGCCTACCTGGCGGAGAACCCCGGCCAGGTCTTCTCGCGCGACCAGCTGATGGAGGCCGTCTGGAACTTCCCCTTCTACACCGACACCAGCACCGTCACCGTCCACGTCCGGCGCCTGCGGGCGAAGCTCGGCGACGACCCGGCCCAGCCGCGCTTCATCGAGACCGTGTGGGGCGTGGGGTACAGGTTGCGGCCGTGAAGCGCGCCGCCCTGATCGCGCTCGCAGCCTTCCTCGCCGGCGCCACGGCCGTCGCGGTGCCGCACTGGATGGGGATCGAGCAGGTCGCCCTCGTCGCCCTCTCGGTCGCCGGCGTGGCAGTCGCCACCGCGCTCGCCGTGCGGCTGGCGATGGAGGAGCGCGGGCGCCGCAAGATCGAGGCGGCGCGGCGGCAGATGGTCGCCGCCGTCTCGCACGACCTGCGCACGCCGCTCGCCTCGCTGCGGCTGCTGGTCGAGGCGATCGACGACGGGGTGGCGACGGGCGAGACCCGCGACCGCTACCTGGCCGAGATGCGCACCCACGTCGAGGCGCTGACGACGCTGATCGACGACCTCTTCGAGCTCTCGCGGATCGAGGCGGGGGAGATCGCCTGGACGATGGACCGGGTCGAGCTGCGCGAGCTGATCGGCGAGACGGTGGCGGCGATGCGGGCACCGGCCGAGGCCGGCGGCGTCTCGCTCTCGGCGGAGCTGCCGGCGCACGAGGTGCCGGCGCGGGCCAACGCGGAGAAGGTGCAGCGCGTGCTCTTCAACCTGATCCAGAACGCGATCCGGCACACGCCCGCCGACGGCAGCGTCACCGTGCGGGCGCGGACAGTGCGGGACGGCGTCGAGGTCGAGGTCGCCGACGAGGGCGAGGGCGTCCCGGCCGGGGACGGCGAGCGCGTCTTCGAGGCCTTCTACCGCGGCGACGAGGCGCGCAGCGAGGACGGCGCCGGCCTCGGCCTGGCGATCTCGCGCGCGATCGTCGAGGCCCACGGCGGCCGCATCTGGCTCGACAACGGCTCCCAGGGCACCCGCGTCCGCTTCACCCTCCGCCCCGCCCGTCGGCGGGTGGTTAGCAGCCGAGCTGGCGGGCTATGACCATTTGCTGGACCTCGTCGGTGCCCTCGCCGATCGTGAGGATCTTGGCGTCGCGGTAGAAGCGGCAGACGGGGTACTCCTCGATGTAGCCGTAGCCGCCGTGGATCTGCACCGCCTCCTCGGTGGCGCGCACGGCGAGGCGGCCGGTGATCAGCTTCGCCTGGGCGGCGGTGAGGGTGAACGACTTGCCGGCCTCCTTCTCCAGCGCCGCCCGCCAGGTGAGCAGGCGGGCCGCCTCGATCTGGGCCGAGAGGTCGGCGATCTTCGCCTGGATCGCCTGGAACTTGGAGATCGCCTGGCCGAACGCCTGGCGCTCCTTGGCATAGGCGATCGCCTCGTCGAGGGCACCCTGGGCGAGGCCGACGCCCATCGCGGCGACCCCGATCCGGCCGCCGTCGAGGATGTGGAGGAAGTTCTTGAAGCCGTCGCCGCGGCGGCCGAGCAGGTTGGCTTCGGGCACGCGGCAGTCCTCGAAGCTGAGCGGCCGCGTGTCCGACGCGTTCCAGCCCATCTTGCGATAGGGCTCGCCGGCCTCGTAGCCGGGCGTGCCGGTGGGGACGATCAGGTTGGAGATCTCCTTGCGACCGCCGCTCTCGCCGGTGACGGCCGTGATCGAGACGCAGCCGGAGATCTCGGTGCCCGAGTTGGTGATGAACTGCTTGGCGCCGTTGACGACCCATTCGCCGTCCTCGAGCTTCGCGGTCGTGCGCACGTTGCCGGCGTCCGACCCCGCCTCCGGCTCGGTCAGCCCAAACGACGCCAGCCTTTCCCCGCTGCACAGCTTCGGCAGCCACTCGTCCTTCTGCTCATCCGTCCCCCACAACCAGATCGGCATCGTCCCCAGCGACGTGTGCGCCGCCATCGTGATGCAGACCGAGGAATCCACTCGCGCCAGCTCTTCCACCGCCAGCACATAAGAGAGCGTGTCCGCACCCCCACCCCCGTACTCCTGCGGGAACGGGATCCCCATCCACCCAAGCTCCCCCATCTTCCCCACGATCTCGTAAGGGAAAGCCTTAGTCCGATCCATCTCCTCGGCAACCGGAGCAACCTCCTGCCGGGCGAAATCCCGAACGGTGTCTCGAAGAAGCTTCTGCTCGTCAGCGAGCTCAAAGTCCATGGCGCGAGCAGCCTATTGCGCTTCTCGCGCGGGTGGCGCGGCGGCAAGCTGTCTGGCGAGGACGCTTCTGCCGACGGGTGGCGCGGTTTTGGGGGACCACCCCGAGGAAGCTTTAGCTACCGCAGGGGTGGTGGCACCAAAACCGCGACAGGACCCGTCGGCCCAGAACCCTCAGAGCTGAAGACTCTTGACTTGGAGCAGCTCCTCGATCGCATACCGCCCGTTCTCGCGCCCATGCCCCGACTGCTTGTACCCCCCGAACGGCGCCAGCGGGTTGAACGCGCCGCCGTTGATCTCGATCTGGCCGGTGCGCAGCCGCTTGGCGACCGCGATCGCGCGCTCCTGGTCGGCCGACCAGACGCCGCCGGCGAGGCCGTAGACCGTGTCGTTGGCGATCCGCACCGCGTCGTCCTCGCCGTCGTAGGGCTGGATCGAGAGCACCGGCCCGAAGATCTCCTCCTGGGCGATCGTCATCTCCGGCGTCACCTCGGAGAAGACGGTGGGGCGGACGAAGTAGCCCCTGTCGAGGCCCTCGGGCGGCTCGGCGCCGCCCGTCACCAGCTTCGCGCCCTCCTCCTCGCCCTTGGCGATGTAGCCGCGCACGCGTTCGCGCTGCAGCTCGGAGACCAGCGGCCCGAGCCGGGTCGAGTCCTCGAAGGGATCGCCCGGCGTGAAGCTCTCGGCGGCCTGCTTGGCGATCTCCTCCGCTTCGGCCAGCTTCGCGCGCGGGACGAGCATTCGGGTCAGGGCGCTGCAGGTCTGGCCCGAGTTGAGGTAGCACTTGCCGACGCCGTCGGGGACCGCGTGGCTCAGGTCGGCGTCGTCGAGGATCACGTTCGGCGACTTGCCGCCGAGCTCCATCGCCACCGGCTTGACCGTCACCGAGGCGAGCTCTGAGACGCGGCGGCCGGCGCGGGTCGAGCCGGTGAAGGAGACCATGTCGACGTCGGGGTGGCCGGCGATCGCCTCGCCGACCACGGGGCCGGTGCCGGTGACGAGGTTGAAGACGCCGGCGGGGAGGCCGGCAGCCTCGATCACCTCGGCGAGGATGAAGGCGTTGAGCGGCACGACCTCGCTCGGCTTGAGCACGACGGTGCAGCCGGCGGCGAGGGCGGGGGCGACCTTGGCGGCGATCTGGTTCAGCGGGTAGTTCCAGGGCGTGATCGTCCCGACCACGCCGACCGGCTCGCGCAGGACGCGCGAGTTGCCGATCTCCTCCTCCCAGACGACCTCCTCCATCAGGCCGGGCATGGCGGCGAACTGGCCAGTGGGCAGGCCGGCCTGGATGATCTGGCTCAGCTTCAGCGGCATGCCCAGCTCCTGGGTGATCGTCGCCGCGATCTCCTCCGCGCGCTCGCCGAGGCCGGCGGCGATCGAGCTCAGGTAGCCGGCGCGCTCCTCGCGGCTCGTCTGCGACCAGGAGTCGAAGGCCTCGCGGGCCGCCGCCACGGCGCGGTCGGCGTCCGCCGGCACGCAGGCCGGGATCGACCCCATGACCTCCTCGGTCGTCGAGTTGATCACCTCGATCGTCTCGGCGCCCTCGGGCTCGACCCACTCGCCGCCGATGAAGATCCTGTCCTTGACCTGAAGCTCCGCCGTAGCCGCCATCTCGATCCTCCTGTCGCCTGTGCCGTTCCTGGCCGCGCAGCCAAAGCTACCGGACCGCGGTCAGCCCGGGCCCGGGCAGGGCCCGCGCGTCGCGGGCGTCGAGCACCTGGCCGCAGCGCTCGCAGATGCCACGGTCGCTGATCGCCCCGCCGCACTCCTTGTGGACGATCAGCAGCGGCGGGCCGTCGGGGTCGGGCGAGTAGCGGTCGCCCCAGGCGAGCAGGGCGACGAGGGCGGGCCAGAGGTCGAGGCCCTTCTCGGTGAGGAAGTACTCGTAGCGCTCGGGGCTCTCCTGATAGGGACGCCGTTCGAGGATGTCCTCCTCGGTCAGGCGCTGCAGGCGGGCGGAGAGCACGTTGCGGGCGATGCCGAGGCTCTTCTGCAGGTCGTCGAAGCGCCGGTGGCCGTTCATCACGTCGCGCACGATCAGCAGCGTCCAGCGCTCGCCGACCACCTCCAGCGAGCGCGCGATCGAGCAGGCCTGATCGGGATAGTCGCTGCGCAGCACGAAAGTGATCTTGGCACACAAGGTTGCGTCAAGCAACTCACTCGGCTAGGGTCTGAGAAAGAGAGTTGCGTCAAGCAACCCATCCCGCTGACTTCGTCGTTAGGGGTGCATATGCGTACCGAACGACGAAGTCACCGAAATTGGAGGTGCAGGATGAGGCTGATACCGAGGCATAGGCACCATCGCCGGCCACGACCGTTGCGGGTCTCGATAAGCGAGGCGGAGATCGCCGCCGACCTGCTCTACCCGGCGAGCCTGCGCGCGCGTCAGGAAGCGAAGGCGCGGGCGACGGCGATGAGCAGCCGCACGCCGTAGCCGCTGGCGTCGTTGCCGGTGTAGGCGCGGCCGACGTCCCAGGCGGTGCCGGCGATGTCGATGTGGGCCCACGGCGTCTCGCCGACGAATTCCTCGAGGAAGCCGGCGGCGGAGATCGTGCCGGCCTTGCGCTTGGCCGCCGCGTTGGTCAGGTCGGCGACCGTCCCTTTCATCAGCGCCTTGTACTCGGGGTGGAGGGGGAGGCGCCAGACCAGCTCGCCGGTCTCCTTTCCCGCCCCCTCGACCGCGGCGGCGAGCGCGTCGTCGTTGGCGACCAGCGCCGCGTAGGTGGAGCCGAGGGCGATCATCACCGCGCCGGTCAGCGTCGCGATGTCGACGATCCGGTCCGCCCCCTGCTCGGCCGCGTAGGCGAGCGCGTCGGCGAGGATCAGGCGCCCCTCGGCGTCGGTGTTGTTGACCTCGACCGTCTTGCCGCTGTACTGGGTGACGATGTCCCCCGGCTTGACCGCCGTGCCCGAGGGCATGTTCTCGGTCGCGGGGACGACGGCGATCAGGTCCAGCGCCAGGCCCAGCTCGGCGACGGCGCCGACGGTCTCCAGCACCGCGGCGGCGCCCGACATGTCCATCTTCATCTCGTGCATGCCGCTGGGCGTCTTCAGCGATATCCCGCCGGTGTCGAAGGTGACTCCCTTGCCGACCAGGCCGAGCGTCTCGCCCGCGTCGCCACCCGCGTAGCGCAGGACGATCAACCGCGGCTCCTCGGCCGAGCCCTTGCTGACGGCGACGAGGCCGCCCATCTCCTTGGCGGCGATCTCCTCGCGACCGAAGATCTCGGCGCTGACGCTCTCGTGCGCGGCGGCGATCTCTTCCGCCCGTTCGGCCAGGTGGGTGGGGGTGGCGACGTTGGCGGGCAAGCTCTGCAGGTCGCGAGCCCGGTTCTGCGCCTCGGCGCAGACGCGGGCGGCGTCAGCGGCGCTCGCCAGGTCCGCGGGGCCGAGCAGCGTCAGCGAGCCGACCGTCGCCGGTGGCTCGTCGTCGCTCTTGCTCTTGAAGCGGTCGAAGCGGTAGGCGCCGAGGATCGTGCCGGTGACGACTCCCTCGGCGAGCGCCGCCCGGTCCTCGCCCTCCGGCACGACCCAGGCGACGGACGCCGCCTTCAGCCGCGCCGCCTCTTTCGCGGCGAGCGCGGCGGCAATCCGCAGGCGCTCTGCGTCCAGCTCCTCGCGCTTGCCGAGGCCGACGACGACGACTCGCGCGGGCCGCTCCGGATGCAGGACCGCGAGCTCCTTGAAGGAGCCCTTCGCGTCGCCCGCGCCGCGCGCGTCGGCGAGCGCCTCCGGCAGCTCCTCGTCCTCGCAGAGCCCGACCGCGAGCAGATCCGCGTCGACCTCTTCGACCTTGGCTTGGCTGACGGAGACGTGCACGGGTCGGCGAGTCTATGACGTTGCGCACGGTCCCGTGCGCAAGCTCGCGCTATCGTCCCTGTGGGCCAGGCGGCCCTCCTCTATTCGAGCCGAGACCCGGCACAACCAACTAGAAGAAAGGCAGCCATGCCCAGCACAGTGATCCTCGGTACCGCGCGCACGCCCTTCGGCAAGATGGGCGGCACGCTCTCCTCGCTCGACGCCACCGACCTCGGCGGCCACGCGATCTCCGCCGCGCTCGAGCGCTCCGGCGTCGATCCCGAGCAGGTCCAGCAGGTCGTCTTCGGCCAGGTCCTGCAGGCCGGCCAGGGGCAGATCCCCTCCCGCCAGGCGCAGGTCGAGGGCGGCATCCCGCAGGACGTCTCCTCGGAGACGATCAACAAGGTGTGCGCGTCGGGCATCCGCGCCGTCGGCATGCTCGACCAGGCCATCCGCGCCGGGGACGTCACCGTCGGCGTCGGCGGCGGCATGGAGTCGATGTCGAACTCGCCGTACATGCTCCCGCAGGCCCGCTTCGGCTTCCGCATGGGCGACGGCAAGGCGCTCGACGCGATGATCCACGACGGGCTCACGAACCCGTTCAGCGGCAAGCACATGGCCCAGGAGGCCTCCGAGGTCGCGGCTGAGTTCGAGATGACGCGCGCCGACATGGACAAGTGGGCGCTGCGCTCGCACGAGCGCACGATCGCCGCCACCGACGAGGGCCGCCTGCCCGAGGAGATCGTCCCGGTGACGATCAAGGGCCGGAAGGGCGACACCGTGGTCGAGGTC
>JBLMYD010000088.1:0-21260 GCA_050258095.1 Chloroflexota bacterium | reverse complement strand
AACCCCCGCGCACGCCTGGCGGCGCCGGACACACTTCGCGGGGCGGCGTCCTCGGTCGGCCAAATGGCGCTGCCATTCGGCCTCCCTGCGTCCTACCCCCGCTCGGTCCGGCACTCGCCAGTCGCACACGCGGGTTTTCGGATGGTCACTAAGCGAGGGCCGTAACGTTTCGGGCTTGATCGGACGCGCTCGAACCTCGATCGGACTCGCGCTGGCCGCGCTCCTCCTCGCCGCATCGCCGGCCGCCGGCGCCGGCCCGGCCGACCACGTCCACGTCTTCGCCGGCACCAGGCCGGGTCCCGGCACCTTCGGCGGCGGCCACAGCTTCCCGGGCGCGGCCCTCCCCTTCGGCATGGTGCAGTGGAGTCCCGACACGACGCCGGCCGATCGCAACGGCCGCGGCGGCTACGACTACCGCGACAACCACGTGCGCGGGTTCAGCCTCACCCACCTGGCCGGCGCCGGTTGCTCGCTCTACGGCGACTTTCCGTTCCTGCCCACGACCGAGTCCCTGGAAGCATCCCCCGTCGGCCCCGGCGACGCGCTCGCCGGTCGGTTCCAACCCGGCTTCTCGCACTCCCGCGAGAGCGGCAGGCCGGGGTACTACTCGGTGCGGCTCAACCCCGTCCACGGGGGTGCGATCGGCGTCCAGCTGACGGCGACTACCCGCAGCGGCATGGCCCGCTTCACCTTCCCGCGCAACCCCCACGCGAGCCTGCTGGTCGACGCCGGCGGCAGCGCGCAGCCCGACGACTTCGCCTCGGTGGCGATCGATCCCGCTCGCAACGAGATCGACGGCGTCGCCTCGAGCGGTCTCTTCTGCGGCCAGCGGCCCCGCTACCGGATCTACATCGCAGCGGTGTTCGACCGCCGCTTCGCCGGCTACGGGGCCTGGCAGGGCAAAACGCTCCTCCGCCGGGCGACGGCGGCGAGCGCTGCCGGCGAACCGGCGTCGAATCCCGAAACGTCGGCCGACGCGGGCGCCTACGCCAGCTTCGACACCAGGCGCAATCGCGTCGTCACGGCAAGGGTGGGCGTCTCCTTCGTCAGCGTCGAAGACGCGCGGGCGAACCTCGCCGCCGAAGACCCGGGCCTGTCGTTCGGCACAGTGGCGAAGCGAGCCGCAGGCGCCTGGAGCCGCTCCCTCTCCCGCATCCGCGTCGGCGGCGCGCCGCGCCGCCTCGAGGACACGTTCTACACGGCGCTCTACCACGCCCTGCTGGCCCCGCGCACGTTCAGCGACGTCGGCGGGGCCTACATCGGCATGGACGGGCTCATCCACCGCGCGCGACAGCGGATCCAGTACGCGGACCTCTCCGGCTGGGACACCTACCGAACGCAGATCCAGCTGCTCTCGATTCTCGCGCCGCGCCGCGCCGGCCAGATCGTGCGCTCGCTGCTCGCCGACGCCGTGCAGAGCGGTTGCCTGCCGCGCTGGCCCTACGCCAACGGCCAGAGCATGACCATGGTCGGCGATTCGGCCGATCCGCTGATCGCCTCGGCGTTCGCCTTCGGCGCAACGGCGTTCGACCGCCGCGCCGCCCTCGCCGCGATGCTGCGCGGCGCCGACGCCCCCTGCCGCAGCGCCAACGGCGAATACCTCGAGCGTCAGGGTCTGGCCGGCTACCTGAGCCACGGCTACGTCCCCTACGACGCCGACACGCACGTTCGCAACTCGAACTCGATCTACGGCAGCCCGGACGACGTCTGGGGGTCGGCCACCACCGCGCTCGAGTACGCCGTGGACGACTTCGCCATCGCCCAGCTCGCGGCACGGGCATTGCACGACCGGGGCGTGTATCGCCGCTTTATGCAGCGTTCAGGGAACTGGCGCAAGCTCTTCGACGCGACCAGCGGCTTGATCGAGCCGCGCTACGAAGATGGCCGATTTCCAGCGAATTACGACAGTCTTGGCGGCGCCGGGTTCGTCGAGGGCGACGCCGTCCAGTACACCTGGATGGTGCCCCACGACCCGCTCGGCCTCTTCCGCCGGATGGGAGGCCGAGCCCGGGCGTCGGCCAGGCTGCAGCGGTTCCTCCACCGCCTCAACGGAGGCGCGGGCGGAACCCACACCGACCATGCGCTGCTCGGCAACGAGCCGACGCTGCACGTCCCCTGGCTCTTCGACTGGCTGGGACAGCCCTTCCGGACGCAGGCCGCGATACGCCGTGCCCTGCGCCTCTACAGCACCGCCCCCGACGGCTATCCCGGCAACGACGACCTCGGCACGCTCTCCTCGTGGTACGTGTTCGGCGCGCTCGGCCTCTACCCGGAGGTCCCCGGGGTCGGGGTCCTCGCCATCGGCACGCCGCTCTTCCGGCACGCCACAGTCAGGCTGGCGCACCGCCGGCGCCTCACGATCGTCGCCTCCCGCGCCGGTCCCTACATCGAGGGCATGCGCCTGAACGGACGGCGCTACGGAAAGCCATGGACGACCTACTGCACGCTGGCCAGGGGAGCATCGATAGCCATCCGCCGCGCCCCCAGGGCGAACCGGAAGTGGGGGAGCGCGCCCTCGGCGGCGCCTCCTTCCTTCGGGCCCGATCGCGCCGCGCCGGGGGCGCCCTGCGCGCCGTGAGCTGGGAACCCTCGCGCGCCACGGCGCTCTGGCTGCTCGCCGCCCTGTTCGCGCTCGGCTGCGCGATCCGCTTCGCCAGCCTCGGCCAGCAGAGCTTCCATCACGACGAGGTGATCACCGTCGGCCGCGTGATCCCGGGCAGCTTCGCCCACATGCTCGGCGAGGTGAAGCGAAGCGAGTCGAACCCGCCGCTCTATTACGTGCTCGCCTGGGGCTGGGCGAAGGCCCTCGGCACCGGCGAGCTCGGCGTGCGATCGCTCCCGGCGATCTTCGGCGCCGCGACGGTGCTGCTCGGCTACGGCATCGGGCGCGAGCTGGCCGGCCGGCGCGCGGGGCTGATCGCCGCCGCGCTCATCGCCGTCAACCCGATGCTGATCTGGTACTCGCAGGAGGCGCGCTCCTACGCGCTCCTGGTCTTCTTCTGCGCGGCGTCGCTGCTCTTCTTCTGCCGGGCGCTGCGCCGGCGCGACGCCGTGGACCTGGCGCTCTGGGCGCTCGCCTCGGCGCTCGCCCTCTGCAGCCACTACTTCGCGGTCTTCGCCGTCGGCATCGAGGCGCTCTGGCTCCTCGTCGCTCTGCGCGATAGGTGGCGAGCCGTTCTGCCCGCGGTTGCCGGCGTCGGCCTCGTCGGCCTCGCGCTCGTTCCCCTGATCGCCGCCCAGGTCAACCCGGCGCATATCGGCTGGATCGACGAAGCCCCGCTCTCCTCGCGCGTGTTCCAGACCGGCGTCAGCTTCCTGATCGGGGAAACCGGACACGTGATCGCCGAGCCGCCGCGCGAGCACTACGCCCTGCTGCCCGTGATCCTCGTCGCCTCGGCCTTGCTGCTGCTTGCGCTGCGAGGAGGGCGGGCCGAGAGGCGCGGAGCGGCGCTCGGCGGGGCGATCGGGCTCGGCGTGGTCGGGCCGGCCCTGGCCGCGGCGCTGGCCGGCAAGGACTACGTCGTCGAGCGCAACCTGCTGCCCGCCCTCGTGCCCCTGATCGTCGCCGTCGCGATCGGCTTCGCGGCCGAGCGGGGACGCCGCCTCGGCCTGCTCCTCGCGGTGGCGCTCTGCGCCTACTGGATCGCCTTCGACATCCACGTCACGCAGACGCCGAACCTGCAGCGCCCCGACTACCGCGCGATCGCGGGCGAGCTGGGTCCGCCGCGCGGTCGGCGCGCGATCGTCGCCTGGAAGCTGGCCGCCGATCCGCTGCGCTTCTACCTGCGCGACCACTCGCGGCGCGTCTACAGCGGCGAAACGCCGGTCCGCCAGCTCGACGTGATCAGCAAGTCGACCGTTGCGCGCCCGGCCGGCATCCCGCGCGGCTTTCGCCGGGTAGCGCGAGTAAGGTTCGAGCGGCTGACGCTGACTCGCTATATGTCTAAACGCGCGCGCCTGGTTCCCTTCTACGTGCTTCGCCGAGTTCGCATTGGCTTCGGCGCCGTCGCCGTGGTCGCGGACAGCCCTGCCTGGAGCCGCTCGTGACCGCTGCGGAGCTCGCCTACAGGATCGGCGCCGCGGCCCGCAGGCGCGCGACCTGGTGGCAGCTGGTCAAGTTCGGCCTCGTCGGCGGCTCCGGCTACCTGGTCAACCTCGCGGTGTTCTCGCTGCTGCGCAGCGACCTCGGCCTGCACCAGGCGCTGGCCGCGATCGGGGCCTTCTGCGTCGCGGTCACCAGCAACTTCACCTGGAACCGCTACTGGACGTTCGGGGCGACGGAAGGCCACGCCGGCTTCCAGGCGGCCCGCTTCTTCGCCGTCAGCGTCGGCGCCCTGGCGATCAACCTCGTCGTCCTGGAAGCGCTCGTGCGCACGACCTCGCTCGGCGACCTTTCCGCGCAGGCGATCGCGGTCGCCGTCGCGATGCCGTTCAACTTCCTCGGCAACAAGCTCTGGACCTTCGCCTAGGGGAGGGCAGCCTCGCGCCCGGGCGGCGCCAAGCTCGCTAATATTCCTGAGCAATGGAGCAAGCCAGTGCAACCGAGGTCCCGCAGGACTGGTACCGCTCCGCCTTCCCCGCGTCGCACACGCTGAACCGGCCGTGGGCGGAGCAGACGGGGGGAGAAATCGACCGCGCGATCGCCATCCTCAGGCCCGAGGAGGGCGCCCGGGTGCTCGACCTGGCCTGCGGCACCGGCCGGCACTCGATCGAGCTGGCGCGCCGCGGCTTCTCCGTCGTCGGCGTCGACATCGCGCCTGACCTGCTCGAGGTCGCCAACCGGGACGCAGGGGAGGCGGGTCTCGACAACGTGTCCTTCCTCGCAGCGGACCTGCGCGGGCTCGCCTTCGACGAGGAGTTCGACGTGGTCCTCAACCTCAACGACGGCGCGATCGGGTACTTCGAGACCGAGGAGGAGAACCACCGCACCTTCGAGGTGATCGCCGCCGCGCTGGCGCCCGGCGGCGGCAACCTCCTGCAGCTGCCGAACGTGCTCTATGCGGAAACGCACCTGCCGCAGAAAACGTGGATCGCGGGCAGCGGCATGGTCGAACTGATCGACCACCGTTGGGAACCGCGCAGCCGCTACTTAGAAGGCTCGACGATGCCGATCGTCGTCGGCGAGGTGTTCGAGGGCGTCGAGCCGATCCCGTTCCGCCAGCGGCTCTACTCGGTCGAGGAGCTGACCGAGATCTACCGCTCGGTGGGGATGGAGCTCGAGGGCGCCTACCGAGGCAACGGCAAGCCGCGGCCGCCGAAGGCGGGTCAGTTCGAGGTCTTCATCGCGGGCCGCAAGCCCGCCTGAGCGCGCCTACCAGGTCCCCTCCAGCCAGCGCAGCAGCTCGGGCACGCGCTCGCGCAGATCGGGCTCCAGCGAGGCGAGCTCGGCCGAGCAGATCTGGATCGCCGCGCCGAGCGCCAGCGTGGCTCGCTCCGGGCTCATCGCCAGGCAGGCCTCGAGCCGTTCGAGCGCGACCGGGTCGCCGCGCAGCCCCCAGAGCGCCCTGCGGGTGCCGTCGGGGTCGAGCTCGGCGACGTCGACCACGGTTTCGACGGCGTCGCGGATGCGCTCGCCCTCGGGCGCGAACGCCGCCGCCTCCAGCGCGCGCTCGACCAGGCGTTCGTCCAGTCGTCCTTCGATTACGGCAGAAACTGCTCTACCCTCTGTCATGTTGGGACCTCCTCTTCAGGTCTCGGCCTGGCCCCGGGGTGTCGCTAACACCGCCGGGGCCGAATTCGTGGCCTTGGGGGCGTTGTAGACTCGCCCGAAGACAATAAGCCCCCGCCGCGCAATGGTCAAATTATCTCGCTCGTGAGGCACAGGGCACGGGCAGGGGAGCCGGAGATGACAAGCGCAAGATCGAACTACGACGCGGCGGCGATCGAGGCTGAGCGACAGGCGGCCTGGCAGCGGAGCGACGCCTTCGCGACGCCCCTGCCGGAGGAGGGCCGCAAGGGCGTCTACATCAAGCCGTCCAGCCCGTTCACCTCGGGCAAGCTGCACATGGGCCACGTTCGCGACTACGCGATCGGCGACGCGTACGCGCGCTTCCGCCGCGCCCGCGGCGACGCCGTCCTCTTCGGCTTCGGCTTCGACGCCTTCGGCCTGCCGGCCGAGATGGCGGCGATCGAGCGCAAAGTGCCGCCCGCCGAGTGGGTCGAGGGCTGCGGCGAGCGGATGCTCGAGCAGATGAAGCGCCTCGGCTTCTCCTTCGACTACGACCGCGTCTTCTACAGCTCCGACGAGAGCCAGTACCGCTGGTCGCAGTGGCTCTTCCTGCAGCTGCTCGAGGCGGGGCTGATCTACCGCGACGACGCGACGGTCGACTGGTGCGACAGCTGCCAGACGACGCTGGCGGCGCTGCAGGTGGAGGACGGCCGCTGCTGGCGCTGCCACAACGAGGTTCGCCTGATTCGCCGGCCGACGTGGTTCCTGCGCATCACCCCGTATCTGGAGGAGAACGACAGCGGCCTCGAGGCGCTGGAGGAGGGGGGCGCCTGGGACGAGATCTCGCTCTCGACCCAGCGCTACATCCTCGGGCGCAGCGACGGCGTCGAGGTCGACGTGACCGATGTCGACGGCACGACGCTCACCGTCTTCAGCCCTCACGCCGGCTCGGTCGGCGCGGCGACCTTCGTCATGCTCTCGCCGCGCCACCCCGACGTCGAGGCCTGGGCGGGCGACGCGGCCGTGGCCGAGCAGCTGGACGAGCTGCGCTCGGGCGGCTGGGAGCGCAGCGCGCGCGACGCCGTCGCCGTGCCGCTGGTCGACACCGGGATGGCGGCGAAGGCGGAGCTCGCCGGCGGCGAGCTGCCGGTGCTGGTCTCGCCGCTGGTCGACGCTCGCTACGGGCCGACCGCCGTGCTCGGGATTCCCAGCGCCGACGAGGCGGACGCGAAGGTCGCGGCGCGAGTGCCGCGGCTCGCCGGCGTGGAGGCGGCCGGGGATACCGGGGCGGTGGCGGAGGCGCGGCCGGCGGTTCGCTACCGGGCGGCCGACTTCTCGATCTCGCGCCAGCGCTTCTGGGGCACGCCGATCCCGATCGTCCTCTGCGACGCCTGCGGGCCGGTGCCGGTGCCCGAGGAGGATCTGCCGGTCGTCCTGCCGCGCGACGTCGAGCCGACCGGCGAGGGCAACCCGTTGGCCGAGTTGACGGACTTCGTCGACGTCGAGTGCCCGCGCTGCGGCGCGCCGGCCAAGCGCGAGACAGACACGCTCGACTGCCACTTCGACGCCCTCTGGCTCTGGGTGCCCTCGGCGGTGCCGCCGGAGGCTCGCGCCGGCGAGATGTTCTCCCACCCGGAGCTGCGCGCCTGGCTGCCCTCGGAGCGGCTCGTGGCCGGCTCGGACAGCGGCGGCTTCGTCTTCGACCAGCGGATCGTGACCAAGGCGCTGCGCGACATCGGCCCGTTCGCGTTCATGGGCGAGGGCGAGCCGTTCGCGGGCTGCCTCTTCCACGAGATGGTGATCGCCGACGGGCGCAAGATGAGCAAGCACCTGGGCAACGTGGTCGACCCGGACGAGCTGGTCGAGCGCTACGGCGCGGACACGATCCGCATCGCGATCCTCTACGCGGCCGGGCCGGCGAAGACGCTGAACTGGAACGACGGCGCCCTGCGCTTCGCCAGCAGGTTCCTGCACAACGTCTGGCAGTACACGCACGCGCACCGGCGGCTCGCGGCCGAGGCGCCGGTCGACGTCGAGGCCGCCGCCGACACCGCGTTCATGCGCGAGCGGCTCTGCAAGTGGTGCGACAACGGGCTCGCCCGCATCACGGCGGACATCGAGGAGCTGCAGATGCACAAAGCGATCCGCAACGTGACCCGCCTCTTCGAGCGCATCCAGGACTTCGAGAAGCGCGCGGTCGAGCGCAGGGGGGAGCTGAACCGGACGGACGCCGAGGCGGTGCTGGCGGCGCTCGAGCTCCTCGCCAGGGTGCTGGCTCCCTTCGCGCCGCACGCCGCCGAGGCGCTGCTGCTCGGCGAGCGGGAGGAGGGCGAGGCCGACGTGCCGGGTGCCTGGCCTTCCGGGCTCGAGCTGGGCACGGCCGCGGCGAGCGGCAGCTCGACCGGCTAAAACGATTACACAGGAAAGGTTGACTGACAATCCCAAACCTGTTATGAATGGAATTGCTGACGATCAAGCGCAGTGAAGAGGCGGGGTCTCGCTCGCGAGGGGCTCGCCTGGCACGGCAAAAGGGAGAGTCAGTTCAAGAGCCGCGGAATTGGTGACGGCCCTTCTCGCCGGTTACCCACCGCCCCCAGCCTCTTCCTGCGCGAAGCACTCAGTCCGGGTTTTCCAAGCGCTCCTGCGCATTTGCGCAGGAAGACTTGACCGGTGGTTCCGGGTCTGTTATGACTAGATGCGCTGACGACCAGTGCCAGCGGTAGAGGTGGGCACCCAGAAGGGCAACTCGCCTTGCGATGGCAGATAGGAGCAAGTCCAGTCATGAGTCGAGAGGACGGCCGCTTCGGACGTAGACGGGAGGCGACGGCGCCGCCGGCGTTGCCCCACCTCGAGCCCGCGGCGCTGCCCGGTTCGACGGCCGGAACGCCCTACCACCTCTGGCAGCTAGGCCCCCGGAGAGGGGGGGCGGCCATGTAGCGGGCCGCGGCGCTGGCGGTGCCCGGAGAAGCCGGGCCGCAGCGAGTGAAGGGTGCGTCGAGACAGGTACCGGCTCGGCGCACGCAGGGCCGAGGCCACGGGCCGAGGCCGGGAGAACGGGCCCGCCCCGGCGGACGCTGACACCGACGGGGGCGGGCCCGCTCCCATCTCTGGCCCGCGTTTGTTGCGCAAGAAAAGTTGATCGATAACGCGCGGTCTGTTATACCCACTGGCTCATGCGTGTCAGGACAAGACGATCGTTCGACAGCACCCCCCTGGGGTCAGTACCCTGCGTGAGGGGAATCTCGTCATGCTGAGCCCAGAGGACCGCACCCGCTCCTGCGCGACCGAACTGGTCTGCCGCGATTGCGGCCGTCGCCTGCCGCTGCTCGACACGACTTTCAAGTGCCTGGGGTGCGGTCAGGGCCTCGACATCGACTTCGACTACGAGCTGGCCAAAGAGCGCCTCAGCGAGATCCCGCCGGCCGAGCGCGAGATCAACATCTGGCGCTTCGAGGAGCTGCTGCCGATCGTCGACGCGCGGGCGCAGGCCCGGGTCGGCCGCTACAGCGGCCGCACGCCGCTGATCCACGCCGACCGGCTCGGCGCTGAGCTCGGGTTGAAGAAGCTCTACCTGAAGGACGACAGCACATCCCGGCCCAGCCTCTCCTACAAGGACCGGGTCGTCTCGATGGCCGTCGCCCGCCTGCTCGAGCTGGGCAAGGACGAGATCGGCTGTGTCTCGACCGGCAACGTCGGCACCGCGGTCGCCTCGCTGGCGGCCAAGGCGGGCGTCGCCGCCTACGTCTTCTACCCGTCTAACCTCGAGCGCGGCAAGGCGCGCGCCTGCCGGGCGCTGGGCGCCGCCGTGATCCAGCTCGACGGCAACTACGACCAGGCGAACCGGGCCTGCCGCGAGCTGGCGCTGACGATCGGCATGCAGTTCGCCAACATCACGCTGCGGCCGTTCTACGCCGAGGGCGCCAAGACCCTCGCCTATGAGGTGGTCGAGCAGCTCGAGTGGGTCGCGCCCGACCACATCGTCATCCCGGCCGCCGGCGGGACGCTCTCCTCGCGCGTCCACAAGGGCCTGCAGGAGCTGGAGATGGTCGGCCTGGCGGAGACCGCCGGCGTCAAGATCAGCGTCGCCCAGCCCGAGGGCTGCGGCCCGATCGCGACGGCGATCCTCGACGGCAGCGGCGAGATCGAGGCCCAGTCGCCGAACACGGCAGCCCACTCGCTGGCGATCGGCGCCCCCGGCGACGGTCCGCTCGTCGTCGATGCCGTGACGTCGCGCAACGGCACCGCCGCCACGGCCACCGACCAGGAGATCTTCGACGGAATCGACCTGCTCGGCGCCACCGAGGGCATCCTCACCGAGCCCGCCGGCGGCACCACCGTCGCCTGCACGGTCAAGCTCGCCAACGAAGGCAAGCTCGGCCCCGACGACACCGTCGTCGCCGTGATCAGCGGCAATGGCTACAAGACCCTCGACGAGCACCCCGACAAGCCCTGGGCCGAAATGGTCGCCGCGGACGTCGACTCGATGGCCGCCACGCTCGAAGAGATCCGCCAGCACGGCGTCGGCGCGACCGCGGGCTGACGGCGTGCCAAGGCCCTCAAGGGGGCTCACGGACCGCGTCGCCCGCTTTGTCGGAGTTGCCGCATTGCGCGCAAGTAGACTGACCGCGATGAATGCCTCGGGTTGGGGAACGCCTCGCCCATTTGCCCGGGTGGGCTCGTTGGCAATTGGCGCGGCCCTGCTGGCGTTCGCGCTCGGGCCGGGCGTCGCCGGGGCTCGGGTCTCGCACAAGCTCTCCAAGGCGCAGGCTCGGCGCGCGGTCGCCTTCTGGACGCCGGCCCGGATGGCGCGAGCGCGGCCCCTCGACCGCCTGCGACGCGGCTCGCCGTCGCTTGTCGCTGCGCCGCAGGCCGCTGGGTCCAGCAGCGCCGGCAGCACCCACGTCTATCCGCCGACCGCGCCCGCCGATCAGGCCAGCGCCAGCTCGGCCACCGAAACCGTGCCGGACCCGACCGCGCCGCTGGCGCGGACGAACGGCGTCGTCTTCATGGTCACGCCCTTCGGTCTCGGCCGCTGCTCGGGGACCTCGGTCAATGCCCCCAACCACAGCGTCGTCCTCACCGCCGGCCACTGCATCGACGACGGCACGGCATTCAGCCGGTTCCTCACCAAACGCTGGGTGTTCGTTCCCGGGTATCGCTATGGCCAGCGGCCCTTCGGCGTCTTCGCGGCGAAGTGGCTCGCCACCACCCGGCAGTGGCACGTCGCCCACAACGAGAACTACGACGTCGGCGCCGCGGTGGTGTCCCGCAACGAACGCGGTCAGCTGCTCTCCAGGGCTGTCGGGGGAACCGGAATCGCCTGGGGCCTGAAGCCCCGCCAGGTGTTCGACGTCCACGGCTATCCCGTCGAACCGCCCTTCGACGGGGAAACGCAGCAGGCCTGCCTGCAGACCCCCTTCCTCGGACACGACCCGCGCTCGTTCTTCTCGCCGGGGCCGCTCAACCTCGGGGTCGAATGCGAAACGAACGGGGGCTCGTCCGGCGGCGGCTGGACGATCAGGGGGCGCATCCTCAACGGCGTCACCACCTACGGCTACGAAGGGGACCCGTCGACCGATTTCGGGCCCTATTTCGGCCGCGAAGTGGGGCGCCTGTACGTGCGAGCGAGGCGAGTCCGATGATCCGGCGCGCGCTCGGGGTCCTCGCGCTCCTCGTCGCCGTGCTTCTCGCGCCCGCGACCAGCTCGGCCAACCCGCTCGACATCCCCTCCCTCGCGCCGCCGCAGTTTCGCGCCAAGCTGCGCGCCAAGTTGCACACGCGCGAACGACGCACATCCGCCGACTCGAGGATCGAGCTCGGGAGCAAGCACGGGTACAAGTTGATGCTGGTCGCTGAAGGAAACCTCATCGCTTTCGTCGTGCTGGGCAAGCGCAGTCTCAAGGGGGGCATCCATATCTTCTCCGGGAAGAAGCAGAGCCTGGTGGCGACCGCGTACGTGACGCATGGGACGGCCACCCCGACGCGGATCGAAGGCTCGTTCGGTCACTTCGGCAGCGTCAGGGTCCGGTTTCACCCGTCGGGCCGCACGTCCCGGAAAGTGCCTCGACGTTGCAAGGGGCGCCGGGGCTACCTCGTCCGCTACGGCACCTTCCGCGGCCATATCCGCTTCACCGGCGAGAACAAGTACGTCGCCGTGCGCGCCCATCGTGCCAAGGGCCACGTTCGCAGTCCGCGTCACCTTCGCTGTCCCCACCGCGGCCCCCGCGGACCGCATCTGCGCGCCCGGGCGAGGGCCAGCCGGACGGGCAAGCTGCCCGCGGCGATCTTCGCCGAACGTCGTCAGCCGACCACATCGGCCGAGGTCTTCGCCTTCCAGCTCGACGGCCTCGCGCTGGTGGCTGCGATGACCGAAGAAAGCCTCGGCAGGATGGCCGAGCTGCACTACGCGATCTCGGTCGTGCCGGGGTCGGTCCTCTTCCACGACGATGCGCTGACCTCGGCGACGCTGAAGCCGTCTCGTCCCTTCCGCGGGACGGGCATCTACAGCGCTGCGCCGGACGGGACGAAAACCTGGACGGGCTCGCTCTCCGCGGCGTTCCCCGGCAGCCCGCGACTGCCGCTGACCGGTCCTGAATTCTTCGCCGACCTCGAAGTCGGCTTCTAAACCAGTGCCGGTGAGCACGACCGACCTGCGCCTCTCGACCCAGGGGGACTGCGACGCAATCGACATCACCGCCGAGGTCCAGCGTGCCGTGGTCGAGGCAGCCGTCGAGGCGGGGCAGGCGACGGCGTTCGTGCGCGGCTCGACCGCCGCGATCACGACGATGGAGTTCGAGCCGGGCGGTGTGCACGACCTCAAGGCGATGCTCGATCGCCTCATCCCGGCCGAGGGCGAGTACGAGCACAACCGTCTCAACCACGACACCAACTCGCACGCGCACCAGCGCGCCTCGATCGTCGGTCCCTCGCTTACGCTGCCCGTCGCCGACGGCCGGCTGCAGCTGGGCACCTGGCAGCAGGTCGTGCTGCTCGACTTCGACGACCGCCCGCGCGAGCGCACCGTCGTCGTTCAGCTCGTCAGCTGAACGGAAAAGGGCCCCCGGAGGGGCCCCTTGTTCCCGAAGGACGTACCACCAAAGATGTTGTGCTCCCTGGCTCGTCGGTCCTAAGCTCTGTATAGATAAACACCGCGTCCGGGAAATAGTTGCACGAGTTGCATCGGCCCTTGCAGGCCTGACCTTTAGCCGGCGTCACCGCGGACCAAGCCGCTGCTAGATTCAGTCTCCCGGGCGTATAGCTCAGTTGGGAGAGCGCCGCCTCGACAAGGCGGAGGTCACTGGTTCGAGCCCAGTTACGCCCATTCGGAATCCCGGCCCCGGCCTACTGGCGATGCGGGAAGGGCGTCTCCCGCGCTACGCCGACAGCTTCACCGGCAGCGCCTTGAGCTGGTTGAGGAAGGCCGACTCGACGTATCTCGGCTTGCCCGCGATCTCCATCTCGGGATAGCGGACGAGGGTCTCCTCGAAGAGGATCTTCAGCTCGAGGCGGGCGAGGGCGGTGCCGAGGCAGAAGTGGCGACCGCCGGCGCCGAAAGCCTGGTGCTCGGGGTTGCGCAGCACGTCGAAGCGGTCGGGGTCCTCGTAGCGAGTCTCGTCGCGGTTCGAGGACGCGTACCACATGACGACCTTCTCGCCCTTCTTGATCTGCCGGCCGTGCAGCTCGGTATCGCGCGTCGCGGTGCGACGAAAGTGGGCGAAGGCGGGGAACATGCGCAGCGACTCCTCGACGGCGCCGGGGATCAGCGAGGGATCGTCGAGCAGGAGCCGGCGCTGATCGGGCCGTTCCATCAACGCACGCATGCCGCTCGCGTAGGTCGCCTTGGTGCTGTCGTTGCCGGCCGCGACGAGGAGGAAGAAGCCCATCACGATCTCGTGCTCCTCCAGTTTCTGACCTTCGACGTCGGCGTGGACGAGGACGCTGGTCAGGTCGTCGGTCGGGTTCTCGCGGCGGACGGCGACCAGCTCGTTGCAGCGCTCGAAGATTTCTGGCAGGACCTTCTCGATCGCTTCCTGCACGCCGCCGGGGCTGAGGTCCGGGTCGCCCGCGCCCAGGGTTGCGTTCATCAGCGTCGCCCACGCCTCGTCGTCCTCCTCGGGGATGCCCATGAAGCTGCCGATCACGCGCGAGACGGCGGGCTGGGCGATCTCGGTCACCAGGTCGCAGGTCTCGCGGTCCTCCAACCGATCGAGCACGCGGATGACGATCTCCCTGATCGCCTCCTCGTGCGCCGCGATCCGCTTGGGGGTGAAGCCGGCCTGGAAGAGGGCCTTGAGGCGGTCGTGCTTGGGTGGGTCCATGCCGATGAACATCGCCCGCGAGAGCTCGATCGGGAAGACCTCGCTGACCGCGGTGACGCCACCGAGCTCGGACGAGTAGGTCTGCCAGTCGCGGCTGACCTCGTGCACGTCGTCGGCGGTGGTCACCGACCAGAAGCCCGCCGACTCGGGGAACTCGGAGACGCCTGCCGACCAGTGGACCGGGCACTCGCCGCGCAGGCGCTTGAAGAGCGCGTGGGGCGGTCCCTCGGGCCAGAGCTCGCGCTCTATGACCTGCACGTCGTCGAGTTTGTCGGACTCGGGGTTCATCAGCAGCGCTCCTCGTCGGATGGGATGCGGATGCTACCGGGCGAACTGGCTGACCGGCCAGGCCTGGCAACTTGCCGCAGTAGATGCGAAGATTCGCGCCTTCAGTCTTTGAAAAATCGAGAGGAGCTAATCGTGTCCCGAGCAGATCTGAGTTGGTGGAGGGGGCAGGCACCCCGCCTGGCGGCCCTGGCGATGGCGGTTCTCGTCGCAGCGGCTGTCGCAGCCGGCTGTGGCGGGAGCAGCGGCAACTCCACTTCCGAAGCGGAAGAACGGATCGAAAAGGGAATCGAAGAAGCGAAGAAGGGTACGAAGGAAGCGATCGAAGAAGCGAAGGAGGGGTCCTCCAAGTCCCTGGAAGAAGCCAAGAAGGACACCAAGAAAGCGGTGGAAGAAGCCAAGACCGGTGTCGAAACCGCGAGGGAAGAACTCAACAAATACCTCAAGGAATATAAGAAGGCCGGCGAACAGGGGCTCAAACAGCGCGCGGAAGAAGCCAGGGCAAAGATGAGGAAGGCGCTTAAAAAAGTTCTCCAAGAGGTGAAGAAGGAAAAGCAGGAAGCCGGGCGCTAGGTCTTTCGTCCCGCCGTCTAGCGGCGAACGCGACAGATTCGTTCTGGCCGTGCGATGACGCGCCTGCCGTCTTCGAAGGCGAAGGTCATCTTGGCGAGCACGAAGCTCAGTTCGGTGAAGCCCGACGGCAGGTTGCAGCGCGCGCTGAGAAAGTCTCGCCGCTCGCCCTTGAAGCCGTAGCGGCGGCCGATCTTCAGCTGCAGCTTGGTGATGTAGCCGATGCCGGACGCGAGGCGCGGAATCCGCGCCAGGAAGACGGTGCCGAATCGCCCGTGGCGCTTGTGCGAGACGGTGAAGGGCAGGACGAAGGCCGCCCGCACGGGCTGCGAGCCGTAGAGGTGGAGGAGCATGCCGGGGCGCCCGTCGATGCGCGCATTGAAGACGAGGACCTTGCCTTGGGCCGGGATCGCGGGGGCGCCTTCGAAATCGACGTTGGCGGCGAAGCTGCCGTGGCCCACCAGGGCACCGGGGCAGGCGGCGAGCGCCGCTTCGGTGGTCGTCTGCTGAAGTCTCCGGGGCGAGCAGGTGGGCAGCCCCACGCTCGAGATGCGGCCGGCGCGGTTCATCGCGATCGAGAGTTCCCGCAGCGCCGGTTGGCGGCTGCCGTCGGTGGTGGAGATACTCCCGCCCAACTGCACCTCGATCGGGGCCAAGCGCTTGCGGGGAAGGGCGTGAGGGGCGAAGTCGGCGTTGACTTCGACGCGCAGCGAGTGTTCGACGACGCCCTGCGCGGGAACGACCCCTGCGATCACCGCCCCCAGGGCAATCAGGACGACGGTCGCGAGCCGGCGCATGGTGTCGCCAGTGTAGGTCGGACACCGAGTCCTGCCGGTTACCTGTCGATTAAGGACCCGAGTCGCGGCTCGCCCTATTTGGCGAGCACGCTCGACATCGCCCGCAGGCCGGTGTCCATGCCGCGCCAGAAGCCGCCGCCGTGGAACGGCTCGCCCCGCCGGAAGCGCCAGGGAACGGAGAGGCCGAGCATCTTCTTGCCCAACCGCCACGGCTTAGAGGAGCCGACGCGGTAATCGCCGTTCGCGTCGGGGCGCACCTCGATCGGCCGCTCGGGCTCGCCGGTGAGCCGCAGCGGCACCTGGGCGAAGGTGGCCTTGTCGAACTGCTCCATCACGCACATGCTGACCGGGTCGAAGCTCACCTCGGGCTCGCCGCCGACGATCTCGGCGGCGAGATGCGAAGCCGCGGCGTCGGCCTGCAGGAAGGCGAGGAATGCCTGCTTGACGGGGAAGTCGCCGGCGTCGCCGACGGCGAAGATCTCGGGATGGTCGACCAACCTGCGGCTCGCCAGGTCCGTGTGCAGGAAGCCGCGATCGTCGGCGTCGAGACCCGGGAACGGCGTCGCGGCGACGTATGGCGGGAAGGAGACGAGCAGGTCGTAGCCGAGCTGATGCCCTCCGCCGTAGGACGCGATGTCGGGCTCGACCTTCTCGACGGGCCAGTCGGTGTGGCCCCCGATTCCGCGGCGCTCGAACTCCGCCGCGACGACCTCGTGCAGGCGCGGGCCGAAAGCCTGGATGTAGCTGCTCTCATAGGTCGACCAGGCGATATCGATCGCCTCACGCCGGCCCTTGCGGCGCAGCCAGCTGTCGAGCATGAGGACGATCTCGTAGAGCGGTCCGGCGCACTTGTTGTTCGGCGGCACGAGGAAGACGACGCGCCGCCGCTCTCCCTGTTCGGCCGCCTCGACGAGCGCCTCGAAGCCGACCCGCAGGCGCAGCATGTCGACCAGCGTCCAGGTGCTGAGGGCGTTCTCGGCGAGGCCCGGCACCTCGGTCGGCCGCATCCCGGCCCCGGTGGCGACGACGAGGAAGTCGTAGGGGATCGAGCCTCCCTCGGTGGCGACGCGCCGACGATCGCTGTCTATCGCGGTCGCCTTCGCCTGGATCGGCTCGATTCCCTTGCGGGCGAACGCCCTGTCCAGCGGCACCCGCAGCTTGCCGGGATCGAGCCCGAAGGGGACGTAGATCGAGTTCGGCTTGAAGAGGAAGCACGGCCGGTCGGAGACGAGCGTGATCCGCACCCGCTCGCCGACCAGCATCCGCAGGTAGAACGCCGTCTCGAGCCCGCCGAAGCCGCTTCCGAGCACGACGACGTGCGGCTTTGCCGTGGCGCTTGCCGTCGCGTTCTCGGGCATCGCCCAACGGTCTCAGCATTCGGCCGTCGCGACATCGGCGGCGCACCGCGACCTTCCTCCGTGGTTAGCCGCAGGCCGCGTCAGGGGCCGGCGCCGGGGGCACCGAGCGCCAAGCCGTCCGCTTCCTCGATCGGCGCCGGGCGGCAGCTATCCGACCTCCCAGACACACTGGATGCATCGCCGAGCGGACTCTCAACCGCGTCTGGGTCGAGACCTGGATCGACGCCTACGAGCGGGCCTGGCGCACGGCCGGAACCAAGCCGCTGGGCGCGCTCTTCGCCGCGGACGCGACGTACTCGATGGGGCCCTACGAGCAGCCGGCGGCGGGCCTGGCTGCCATCGCCGAGCTCTGGGAGCGCGAGCGAAGGGGCCCCGACGAGGAGTTCGAGATCACCCACGCGGTCGTCGCGGTCGAGGGGGACACGGCGGTCGTCCGTGTCGAGGTCCGCTACGGCCCGCCGCAGGACCTCGAGTACCGCGATCTCTGGATCGTTCGCTTCGACCCCGACGGCCGTTGCCGCGAGTTCGAGGAGTGGCCGTTCTGGCCCGGCAAGGGCGTCGTTCCCCAAGGAGGCAACCCGTGAAGTCCCATACCGCGTACATGACGTTCGAGACCAGCGGGCGGCGCGAGCTGATCCGCATCACCGAGGACGTGCAGGCCGCCGTCGAGGAGGCCGGGATCGGGGAGGGCATGGTGCTCGTCTCGGCGATGCACATCACCGCCGGCGTCTGGGTCAACGACGACGAGCCGGGCCTGCACGAGGACGTGCTCGAATGGCTCGACAAGGTGGCGCCGGCGAGCTGGCAGCCGCCGCCCGATCGCGTCGCCCGGGGAACACTGCGAGTTCGACGGTCGCCGCCCGAAGCGCCTTGTGATCAAGGCGATGGGGGGGTAGCTACCGGGTGTCGCGCGGGTGGGTCAGTTGCTCGGCCCGCTGGCGGGCGTCTGCGACCGCCTCGCGGGTGGCGGCGGCCGCCTCGTGGCCGGCGGCGGCGACGCCCTCGCTGGGCTTGCCGCCGACGATGTCGCGGAAGGCTTCCTTGAAGCGCTCGGTGCGGCGGCCGGCTGGGAAGCGCTCCTCGGCTCGGCGCTGCTTGTCGGGGTTGTGCTCGCCGTAGCGCCGGCGCGCCCAGGGCGAGCCGGGCTTGCCCAGCCGCGAGGCGCCGTAGATCCCGACCGGGAGGAAGAAGAAGCCGACCCAGCCGTGCATCAGGCGCTGTTTGAGGAAGCAGACTGCGACCGTCGCGAAGACGAGGAGGGCGCCGAGCACGCTGGCGACTATCTGGGTCGGGGAGCCGGTGTCGAAGCTGAAGGGCGTGAAGCCGAGCAGCAGCAGGACCATGCCGGCGGCGGCGATCGCGGTGGCGTCGATCGAGCTGCGTCCCTCCTCGGCCCAGTAGACGTCGTCGAGGTAGACCCAGAGGGCGAACTCGTCGATCGTCAGGCCGGCGCCGATGCCGAAGGCGAAGGCGCAGATCTCGGCCACGGGGCTCTTGCCGAGCGCGGCGAAGCCGACCGTCGCCGCGGCCATCATCGTCACGATCCCGAAGACGAGGTGGTGGACGTGCACCCCGCTGTCGCTGACGACGCTGCCCGGCCACCACGGCACCCGCGGGCTGCGCATCAGCCGCGTGCTCATCCGGATGAAGGCGAAGGAGAGGATGAAGCCGGCGAGGACGAGGAAGAGGCCCTGCTCGTCGTGCTCGACGAGTTTGTCCCAGAAGCCGGTGAAGATCGACGCGCCGGTCACGAAGTCGGCCCCGAGTTTAGTTTCGCCCCGCCGCCCTTCTCGCGGATCAGGTCGACCGTGAGCAGCACTGCGGCGACGGCGTAGAAGGGCGTGAAGGCGACGTTGGCGAGAACGTCCGCCAGCCAGTCGCAGAGGAGCTCGCTGCCGACGAGGTTGTGGGTGAGGGCCGTGGCGAGGTCGGTCAGGCCGTCGCCGAGCAACTCGATCGGGATCAGGACGGCCGCGACGAGGAGGAATCTGCCGCGAACGAGCTGGACGCTGCGCGGGAAAGCGGTTCGGAAGCCGTCGCGCTCGATCTCGATGACCGGGGCGGCGAGGCCGAGCCAGACGAAGGTGAGGACCCCTGGGACGACGAAGAGCGCCAGGCCGGCCGCGACGAGGGCGCCGTAGATCAGGTCGATCGCGATCAGCGGTCCGTAGCCGATCATCCGCGCGACCTCCAGCAGCGACGGGGGTCGGCCGTCGTGCGGGTGGGTGAGCGAGATCGCCACCGTGCCGGTGTAGAAGACCTCGCCGACCAGCCCGGTGGCAGCCAGGGCGAAGACCGCCGCGCCGAGGGCCAGCGGCTTCAGGCCGCCGCCGAGGTCGAGCGAGCCGATGTGGGCTTCGACCGTGAGCGCGTGGATCAGGCCGAGCGGCACGAAGACAACCACCGCCAGGAGGAGAAGCGACGGCGCCCAGCGCAGATATGTCTGGCCGATCCTGGCGTAGACCGAGGCCAGCTCGGCGCGTGTGGTCACGGTCAGCGCCTGGGCCGGCGCCCCGACGGGCGGCGCCCGCGCTGTTCGAGCTTCCCCTGCGCGGAGTCGGTCACCGGCACCTTGCGCAGTTCCCATAGGTCCGGGATCAGGAGCTCTTCGGCGCAGCGGCGGTGCCAGTGATGGTGTTCGGTGCCGCCGAGGCGGAAGACGTACTGGACGACGACGTGCTCGCTGCCGATCTCGATCTCCCCGTGGCAGGCCGGGCAGCGGTAGAGCTTGCGCGAGATCCCGCGGATCACCCAGGCCTCGTCGCCCTCTTCGGTGAGCCCGCGGAGGCTCCAGCGTTTATCCGGCAGCCCCGCGAAGCCGGCCACGCCGATTACCTCCGCGAGAGCCAGCCGAAGCCGGCGGCCATCGCCAGGTTGGCAACTCCCGCCGCGCGCAGGCCGAGCTTGGCGCCCGGCCGGCTCACCGCGGGCGAGGAGGCCCAGAGCGCGTCGGTGGCGATCTCGGTGCCCCGCAGCCAGGCGAGCGCCCACCAATCGCGTCGCTCTCCGCGCCGTGCGGCGAGCGCGTGCGCCGCGGCGAAGGTGAGCCAGATCGGCCCGCAGCGGCGAAACAGGTGTTCGGCGTCGGGCGAGGGGTAGTCGTGACCGAGGACCTGGAGCGTCTTCGCCGGGGCTGCGATCGCGGCGCTGCCCAGCAGCAGGTCGAAGACGATCATGTTGCGGTTGGTCAGGCGCAGGGCCTGTTCGAGCGTCATCTCGCTCCATCCAACCAGATGGAGAGGACCGGCCGCCCACCGTTGCCGCGGAAGGGAAAGCCCCGGCCTCGCCGAACATGACGCCGTGACCAAGACTGCGACCAAAACCAGCCCCCAGCTCAAAAGCCTTTCCGAGTACATCCAGGAGCGCTTCGACGAGTTCTCGCGCTCGCAGAAGGACGTCGCCCGCTACATCGTCGATCACCTCGACGAGGCAGCCTTCCTCACCGCCGAGGAGCTTGCCAGGAGAGCGAGCACCTCGTCATCGACGGTGGTGCGCTTCTCCCAGGCCCTCGGCTTCGAGGGCTATCCGGAGCTGCAGCAGGCCGCGATCGAGGAGTACCGCAACGCCGGTACGGCGGCGACCAGCACCGCCAGCTCCGGGGCGCTCTTCTCCTTCGACCACTCCGAGCTGGAGGGCTCGCTCGGCGCCGACTACGCCAACCTCGAGGAAACGGCGCGCAAGCTGACCCGCGAGCAGGTCGACGGCGCCGTCGCGGCGCTCGCCGAGTCGCAGCGCGTCGTCATCGTCGGCGTCGACCAGATGGCCTTCTTCGCCAGCTACCTGCGGCACACGCTCAGCCTGCTCGACATCCGCGCCGAGATCGTCGCCAGCACCGGCGGCGAGTCGCTGCAGCGCCTCGGCCGGATCGACGACGAGACGCTGGTCATCGTCCTCTCCTCTGGCCGCGCGCACCCGTTGCTGCTGCGGGCGATGAAGCTCGCCCTGCACCGCAACGCCCGCACCCTCGCGATCTCCGACGCCTCGATGTCGGAGGTGGGCGAGCACGCCGAGCTGACCCTCTACTACTCCTCCAACAGCCCCTCCTTCGCCCGCTCCAACACGGCCCTGATGGCCCTCGTCCAGGCGCTGGCCCACGGCCTCTACGCCCGCGACGAAGACACCCATAAGGACCGCATCCGGGCGTACAAGCTGAAGTAGCGGGACCAGCCGCTCGACCGCGGGTCCTGTCGTGGGCAGGGTGCCCCTCGCCCCGACAAGTGCCGAGCCAATTGGCTCGGCACTTTGAGTATCCGCCGGTTCGAGG
>JBLMYD010000087.1:0-3377 GCA_050258095.1 Chloroflexota bacterium | reverse complement strand
CGGTTTTCGGCCCGTCGGCGGGGCTGGTGCCGCTCTGTCTTGCCGGTGGGATCTTTTTCTCCTATAGCTTTGCTGGGCTCGCTTGGCCGCTGGCGATCCTCGTGCTCTGGGGGGCCACGGTGCCGGAGATTCGCCGCGCGGCGCTGCGGCCACGGGCCCTGGCACGGACGCTGCTGCATCCGAAGGTCCTACTGCCGCTCGTCGTCCTCGGCGGCCTCGCCCTGGCCGCGATGCTGGTCGGGCCCTTCGCCTTCGTCCACGGCTTCAACCGCGTCGCCGGGACCAACACCTACGGGCCGGTATCGCCAGCCGAGGCGCTCGGCGTCTGGCCGACCTCGAACTACCGCCTCGACGCCCCCGGCGGCGTGCAGCTGGGCGGACTGGCGACGGCGATCGGGCTGCTCGCCGTGATCGTCGGCGCGATCTGGTGGCTGCGGCGGCGCGAGCCGGCGGTGCCGGTGGCGCTCGGCGCCTGCACCCTCCTCTACCTCGCCTCGCTGGCGACTAGCGGCGAGTACTCACAGGCGAAGGCGCTGATGATCGCCGCGCCGCTGGCGATGCTGATCGCGATCCGGGCCCTCCTCGCCGAGTGGAATCTTGGCCGACGGGCCGAAAAACGACGCTATGCGTCGGTTTTCGGCCCGTCGGCGGGGTGGGCGGGGCTGGCGGTCGTCTTCATCGCCGGCGCGGCCTACTCGAGCTTCCTCGTGCTGCGCGACGCGCCGATCGGGCCGCCGGGTCACGGGGCCGAGCTGCAGGCATTCATCCCCGATATCAAGGGCGAACCGGTCCTCTACGCCGGCCAGGATCGCTACGCCGCCTACGAGCTGATGGGCGCCGACACGCACGTGCCGCTGGTCGAGTTCCCGGACGCGGAAGTCGCGGCGAACCCCGAGAAGCCCTTCGACACCGGCGACGCCTACAGCCCGATCGACTTCGACTCGTTCTCGCACGCGACGCTCGACCGCTTCCCCTACGTGATCACCGGGCGGGCGGCGTGGAACAGCGAAGCGCCGCCCAACTTCCGGCGGGTCGCGACGACGCCCTCCTACGTCCTCTGGAAGCGGACCGGCCCGACGCCGGAAGACCGCCACGTCCTGCTCGAGGGGACCGAGGCGGCGGCGCACGCCGGCTGCGCCGCTCCCGAGCTGCGCATCCTCACCGCGAACCGCGGCCGCGCCGGGCTCTTCCCCGGCGCCGCGATCGGCGCCAAGGGCGCCTGGAGCCCGTCGCCGAGCCTCGAAACCGGCGAGAGCGCCTCGCAGGCGCTGAACCTTCCGGCGGGGCGCTGGCTGCTCTCGCTGCAGTACTTCTCCCCCGTCGAACTCAGGCTGACGGCCCCGGGGCTCGACCGCGCGCTGCCGGCGGCGCTCGACGGGCAGCGGCCGAACACGATCAGCCTCGCCAACGAGGGCCAGTTCTGGCCGGCCGGCTCGATTCGCAGCACCGGCGGCCCGGTCCGCTTCACGATCTCGGCCGCCGAGCCGAGCTTCCTGCAGCGGCTCAGCGGCTACGCCGGCAAGGCCGACCTCGGCGAGCTGGTCGCGGTCCCGGCGCGCCGCCACCGCATCGTGCCGCTGGCACGGGCCTGCGGGCACTGGCTCGACTGGTACGAAGCGGCCGAATCTCCCTGATCAGACGGCCTTGGCGGCGCGCCGGTCGGGTGAGATGCGGACAACATCCCAAGCCAGGCCGACCTTCTCCAGCGTCCAGATCACCGCCGCCGAGACGTCGACCTGCCAGCGGCCGAGGCCGTGCACGGCCGAGGTCGGGAAGGCGTGGTGGCTGTTGTGCCAGGCCTCGCCGAGCGTCGGCAGCGCGATCAGGGCCAGGTTGCGCGACTGGTCCGTCGTCTCGTATTCGCGCCGGCCGAAGACGTGGCAGAGCGAGTTGATGCTGTAAGTGAAGTGGTGCAGGACGAAGACTCGTATCAGGCCGCCCCAGAGCAGACCGGTGACGCCGGCGAACAGCGTACCGCCGATGATCCAGCCGAGAGCGAAGGGCAGCAGGAGCCCGACCGTCGCCCAGAGCAGGAAGGTGCGGTCGACCCAGGAGATCACCGGGTCGTCCAGCAGGTCGGGCGCGAACCTTTCCCTGTTGCCACGCTGGGTGTGGATGAAGAGCCAGCCCATGTGGGCGTGGTAGAGGCCGCGCATCGCGCCGGCCCAGCCGTGGCCGTGGTCGACGTGGGGGCTGTGGGGATCGCCCTCTTCGTCGGAGAAGGCGTGGTGCTTGCGATGGTCGGCGACCCAGGAGATCACCGGCCCCTCGATCGCCGCCGAGCCGAGGATGCCGAGCAGGCCGTGCAGCCAGGTGCGCGTCTTGAAGCTGCGGTGGGTGAGGTGGCGGTGGAAGCCGACCGTGATCCCCAGCCCGGTCAGCAGGTAGATACCGCCGAAGAGGAAGACGTCGCTCCAGTGCAGCGCGTCGCCCCAGACCTGCCAGCCGGCGAAGCCGATCGCCAGGAAGGGGACCAGCGTCACCAGGCCGGTGATGATGCGGTCGCGCGTCTCGTTCGCGACCGGCTGGATATCGGATGGGAGAGGCCCCGCACCTGCCATGAGGAACCGGGGATCATACGGGTACGTGTCACAAGAAAGCGTAAAGGTGCGCTCCCATCCCCCGGCAGCGCGCCGGTAGGGTCCGGGGCATGCCGTTTGCCAGCACCGCCGCGCTGCGACGCGAGATCGAGGCGCGCATCCCGAAACGCCCCTTCGCGGTCGAGCTCTGGGACGGGACGAGCCTGCCCGCGACGGAGGGCGCCGGGCCGACCTTCTACGTGCGCTCTCCGCGCGCGGCGGCGCACGTCCTGCGGGCGCCCGGCCAGCTCGGCCTCGGCCGCGCCTACGTCAGCGGCGAGATCGAGGTCGACGACATCGACGCGGTGATCGAAGTGCTCGACAGCTGGCAGCCACCGGCGCTGGAGGGTCGCGACAAGGCGCGGTTGCTGCTGGGAGCGGTGCGCGCCGCCGGCCTCACGCCGCCGCCCCGCCGCCCCGCCGCCGAGCTGCGGCCGAGCGGCCGCCGCCACAGCAAGGAGCGCGACGCCGAGGCGGTGCGCCACCACTACGACGTCTCCAACGAGTTCTTCTCGCTCTTCCTCGACGATTCGATGACCTACAGCTGCGCGATCTTCTCGGGAGGCGCCGAGACCCTCGAGGCCGCCCAGGACGCGAAGCGCGAGATCGTCTGCCGCAAGCTCGAGCTGAAGGAGGCCGACCGGGTGCTCGACGTGGGCTGCGGCTGGGGCAGCTTCCCGATCCACGCCGCCGGGCGCCATGGCGCGCGCGTCCTCGGCATCACGCTCTCGCCGGCGCAAGCCGAGGAGGCGCGGCGGCGGGTCGCCGACGCCGGCCTGTCCGACCGCGTGGAGATCC
>JBLMYD010000086.1:0-43518 GCA_050258095.1 Chloroflexota bacterium | reverse complement strand
GCTCGGGCTCCATCATCGCGTGCATCGGCGTGTCGGCCTCGGCGTAGCGCGACTGGGCGCAGAAGCCGCAGTCCTCGGCGCAGCCGCCCGACTTGGCGTTGACCAGCGAGCACATGTCGGTCGAGTCGCCGAAGTTCTCGCGGCGCACCTGCCAGGCACGCTCGACGAGGCCGCCGATGTCATCGTGGTCGGTCAGCTCGCCCAGCGCGAGCGCTTCCTCGAAGGAGATCAGCGAGGCCGTCATTGGCGCGCAAGGCTAGGCACCCCCCCGGACGTGCCGGGCGTGCGGGGGTCAAAAAGGCACCGTAGGACCGGCACGTCCGGGGGGGCTCAGGTGACGGGAGCGTTCGCCAGCGACTCCCAGAGGTAGAGCGAGGCGAGGCTGCGCTGGGGGCGCCAGGGCTCGCCGATCTCGAGCACGCGTGCGGGGGCCGGCATCGCGTCGAGGCCGTACTCGATCTGCACCGCCTTGCGGATGCCGAGGTCGCCGCCGGAGAGGACATCGGGGCGTTCGAGGTGGAAGAGCAGGAACATCTCGGCGGTCCAGACGCCGAGGCCGCGCACGGCGACGATCTCCGCGACCACCTCATCGTCGGAGAGCTCGCCGAGCCGGTCCAGCTCCAGCTCGCCCGAGATGACGTGCGCGGCGAGGTCGCGGACGTACTCGACCTTGCGGCCCGAGAGCCCGGCGGCGCGCAGGTCCTCCTCGCTCGCTTCGAGCAGCCGCTCGGGAGGCGGCGTGCTGCCCTCGAAGAGGTCGAGGATGCGGCCGTAGATCGTCCGCGCCGCCTTGGTCGAGAGCTGCTGGCCGACGATCGCCCGCAGCAGCGCCCCGTAGGCGTCGGCGGGCCGCTCCTCGCTGCGCCGCCGCAGTCGCGTCTCCAGGTCGATCTCGCCGACGCGCTCGATCAGCGCCGCCATCGTCGGGTCGGAGGCGGCCAGCTGCGCTCGCGCGGCGGCGCTCACCGTCCTTTCCAGACGGGCTTGCGTTTCTCGGCAAACGCCTGGATGCCCTCGCGCAGGTCCTCGGAGGAGAAGCACGACTCGCGCAGGGCGATCAGGCCGGCCTGCTGCTGCTCGCTGAGGACGGGCGAGGCGTTGAGCAGGTTGATCGCGCTCTTGTTGCCGCGCATCGAGAGCGGCGCGTTGGCGGCGATCTCGGCGGCGAGGGCGATAGCCGCCTCCTCCAGCCGCTCGGCCTCGACGACCTCGTGCACGAGGCCGATCTGCTCGGCTCGCTCGGCCTCGAAGTTGCGGCCGGTGAGGAAGAGGTCCTTGGTGCGGGCGAGGCCGACCGTGTCGAGGAACTTGCGCAGGCCGGTGTGGCCGTAGACGAGGCCGAGCTTGACCGGCGGCATGCCGAGCTTCGCCCCGGCGGCGCAGATCCGCAGGTCGCAGGTGATCGCCAGCTCGAGCCCGCCGCCGATGCAGTGGCCGTTGATCGCCGCCACGGTCGGCCAGGGGTAGCGGGCGATCGCTTCCATCGCCGCGTGGAAGGGGTGGGCGACGAGCGCCTCGGCGTCGCGCGCGAAGGTGTCGGCGGGGATCGAGGCGATGTCGTAGCCGGCCGAGAAGACAGGGGGCGCGCCGGTGATCAGCAGGCAGCGGGTCTCGATGCCGCGGTCGAGGTGTCGCAGCGCTTCGGCGAGCGCGTCGAGGATCTCGTGGTCGAGCGCGTTGCGCCGCTCGGGGTTGGAGATGCGCAGGCGGGCGACCGCCTCGGCGGGGGAGTCGAGGATGAGCTTGCCGTCCGCTAGCTCCTCTGCCATCCCGATCGCTCCCCTCGCCCTGCTACTCGAGGACGACGAGCACGTCTCCTTCGCTGACGGACTGGCCCTCCTCGCAGCGAATCTCCTTGACGGTGCCGTCGTCTTCGGCCTCGACCGGGATCTCCATCTTCATCGACTCGAGGATGACGACCGTGTCGCCGTCTTCGACCTCGTCCCCGACCGCGACCGTGACTTTCCAGACGTTGCCCGTGATGTGCGCCTCGATGTCTGCCATGGCGGGGCACAATATCCCGTCGTGCCCCCGAATCCACCGCACGCGCCGGCGGTCGTCGTCGCCGCCCGCAACGAGGCGGATCGGGTGGGGGAGACGGTGGCGGCGCTGCGGCAGACGTTCCCCGAGGCGGCGATCTGGCTCGCCGACGACGCCTCGACCGACGGCACCGCCGAGGTGGCGATGGCGGCGGGCGCCCGGGTGGTGAGCCGGCGCCGGCCGCACGGCAAGGGCGGCAACGTGACGGCGGCTGCCGAGGCGGCGCTGAGCGACGGCGAGGGGCCGCAGCTCGTCCTCCTCTGCGACGCCGACCTGGGCGCCTCGGCGGCTGAGCTGGCGCCGCTCGTCGAGGCCGTCGAGCGCGGCGAGTGCGATCTCGCCGTCGGGGCCTTCGGCCAACGGGTCGGCGGCGGCTTCGGCATCGCCCTCGGCTTCGCGCGCCGGACGATCAAACGCCTCTGTAGCTTCGAGGCCAAGGCCCCGATCTCCGGCCAGCGTGCGATGCGGGTCGAGGTCCTGCGCGCGACGCTGCCCTTCGCCCGCGGCTATGGGATGGAGATCGGCATGACCGTCGACGCCGTCCGCGCCGGCTACCGCGTCCGCGAGTACGAGCTCGACCTCTCGCACCGCGCCACCGGTCGCACGCTCGGCGGCTTCCTCCACCGCGGCCAGCAGCTGCTCGACTTCGCTCGTGTCTACCGCTCTCGCCGCCGACGGGAGGTTGATGGGCTTGGGAAGCCTCCGGCCGCGCGCTCTACCTGGGCGGCGAGGGAAAGCAGGGTCGCCTCGTCGTTCTCGCGGCCGAGCAGCTGGGCGCCGATCGGCAGGCCCTGCGAGGTGCGGCCGGCGGGGAGGCTGATCGCGGGCCAGCCGACGACGTTCCAGGCGAAAGCGAAGGGGCAGGTGGAGGATGCGGCCGAGATGGTCTCCCAGTAGCCGCGGCCTTGGAAGGCGCCGATCCGCGGCGGCGGCTTTGCCGTGGTCGGTGTGAGGACGACGTCGCAGCGCTCGAAGACGCGGCCGATGCGGTGGCGATGACCGGGCTCGGCGGCGCGGGCGAGGCGCAGCGGCAGCCCGCTCAGCGCCCGGCCGAAGCGGGCGTGGGTGCGGGTGCGCGGCTCGAGCCCGCTGCGATCCTCGCCGCGAGCCGCGAGCCATTCTGCGACCCCAGCCATCCCCCGCGGGGCGATCGCGGCGCCGACCAACCCGTAGTCGGGGTCGGCGGGGAAGACCTCGTGGCCAAGCTCGGCCAGCCGCTCGCCGAAGGCCTCGATTGCCGCTCGATGTTCGTCGTCGACCTCGTTGGCGAGGCCGAAGGGCGTCGCGAAGGAGATCGCGACGCGCAGTCGCCCCGGCTCGCGAGTCGCCGCCGCGACGAAGGGCTCGGCCGGCGGCGCGGGACGGTGCAGATCGGTGGGGATGTTGCCGTGGATCGCGTCGAGCAGCAGGGCGGCGTCGGCCGTGCTGCGGGTGAGCGGGCCGAAGCAGGCGAGGCCGTTGAAGGCGTCGGGATCGGGCCAGGTGGAGACCCGCCCGCGCTGCGGCTTGAGGCCGACGAGCCCGGTCCAGGCGGCCGGGATGCGGATCGAGCCGGCGCCGTCCGAGCCGACCGCCGCCGCGACGATGCCGCCCGCGACCGCCGCCGCCGCACCGCCGCTCGAGCCGCCCGGCGTGTGACCGGTGTGCCAAGGGTTGCGGGTCGCGCCGTGCAGGGGCGTCTCGGTGAAATGCCACTGGCCGACCTCGGGCGCGTGCGTCTTGCCGATCACGATCGCGCCCGCCTCGCGCAGGCGACGCACGACCTCGGCATCGCGGCCGGCCGGCCAGCCGCCGCCGCAGCCGAACGGCGTCGTCTCGCCGGCGAGGTCGACATCGTCCTTGATCGCCACCGGCACGCCGAGCAGCGGGGCGACCTCGCCGTCGGCGAGCCGCCGGTCGGCCTCCTCGGCCTCGGCCGGCGCCTCCTCGCGACGGATGACCCGGAACGCGTTCAGCGTCTCCTGCGAGCGCTGGGCCCGCTCCAGCGCCTCCTCGACCAGCTCGCGGGAGCCGATCTCGCGCTCGCGCAGCGCGCGGGCCTGCTCGGCAAGCCCGCCGGTCGCCTGCTGTTGGTCGAGCGCCTCCACGGGGATAGTGTGCCAGCGCGATGATCCTCGCGATCGACCAGGGGACCACCGGCACCACCTGCCTCGTCTTCGACGGCGAGGGACGGATCGTCGGTCGCGCCTACTCCGAGTTTGAGCAGCACTTCCCGCGGCCCGGCTGGGTCGAGCACGACGCCGACGAGATCTGGGAGACGACCCGCCGGGTTGCCGCCGAGGCAGTTGCCGACGCCGGGATCGAGGGCCGCGAGCTCGACGCGATCGGCATCGCCAACCAGCGCGAGACGGTCGTCGCCTGGGACCCGGCGACGGGCGAGCCCGTCCACCGCGCCCTCGTCTGGCAGGACCGGCGCACGGCCGCGCGCTGCGAGGAGCTGCGCCAGGCCGGCCACGAGCCGCTGGTGCGCGAGCGCACCGGCCTCGTCCTCGACCCCTACTTCTCGGGGACGAAGATCGAGTGGCTGCTGCGCAACGTGCCGGAGGCCGCGGGCGCCGTCTTCGGCACGGTCGACTCCTGGCTTCTCTTCAAGCTCACCGGCCGCCACGCGACCGACTGGACCAACGCCTCGCGGACGCTGCTCTTCGACATCCGCCGGCGGGAGTGGGACGCCGAGCTCTGCGCGCTGCTCGGCGTCGATCCGGTGCGGCTGCCCGAGCCGCTGCCGTCCTGCCACGTCTACGGGACCACCGCCGAGTTCGGCGGCGAGGTGCCGGTGGCAGGGATCGCCGGCGACCAGCAGGCGGCTCTCTTCGGCCAGGCCTGTCACGCCGCCGGCGAGGCGAAGAACACCTACGGCACGGGGAGCTTCGTGCTCCTGCACACCGGCGCGGAGGCGCCGGAGCCGCCCCCCGGGCTGCTCACCACGATTGCCGCCACCGCTGGCCGCCGACGGGACGATTTCCGACGCTATGCGACGGAAATCGTCCCGTCGGCGGCGGATTACGCGCTCGAGGCCTCGATCTTCGTCACCGGCGCCGCCATCCAGTGGCTGCGCGACGGTCTCGGGCTGATCGAGCGGGCCGAGGAGAGCGAGGCATTGGCGGCCTCGCTGGCGGGCAACGACGGCGTCTACTTCGTCCCGGCGCTGACCGGGCTCGGCTCGCCGCACTGGGACCCGAACGCCCGCGGCACGATCGTCGGCCTTACCCGGGGCAGCGGCCGCGCGCACCTCGCCCGCGCCGCGCTGGAGGCGATCGCCTACCAGACGGTCGACGCCGTGCGCGCCCAGGAGGCCGCCTCGGGCGAGCGACTCGCCGTGCTCAAGGCCGACGGCGGCGCGGTCGCCAACCGCTGGCTGATGCAGTTCCAGGCCGACGTGCTCGACGCCGAGGTCGTCGTCCCCGCGGTGGCCGAGACGACGGCGCTGGGTGCCGCCTACCTGGCGGGGATCGCGACCGGTCGCTGGAGCGCCGACGAGGTCGGCGAGATGTGGCGCGAGGCGGCGCGCTACGAGCCGGCGATGGCGGCCGGCGAGCGCGAGACCCTGCTCGATGGCTGGCGGCGGGCACTGGAGCGGTCGAAGGGCTGGGCCGTCGAGGGCGACTCGGCGTAACCCCTCCCGCCCACGGGGGTAGGCGAGGGCGATAGTCAGCCCACTTCTTGGGCCGACGGGACGATTTCCCTACATATAAGGGCAGTTTCAGTCCCGTCGGCGGGGGGAGCCCCTATGTCGGACATGAAGCCACAGGTCTACAAGGACGAACGTCCTGCCGAGTACTTCGCCCGCTTCCATGCGCGGGCGCGCAAGGGCGTCGGCTGGACCTACACCCTCGTCCGCCTCCTCATCACCTTGCCGACGCTGCTGATCTACCGGGTGCGGGCGATCGGGGTCGAGAACGTGCCCAAGACCGGCGCCGTGATTCTCGCCCCCAACCACTTCAGCCAGATGGACCACTTCTTCTGCGGTCTCTTCCTGAAGCGGAAGATCCGCTTCATGGCCAAGTCGCAGCTATTCGGCCCGCCCATCCTCACCTACATCTTCTCCCACGGCGGCGTCTTCCCGGTGCGCCGCGGTCACCGCGACGAGGAGGCCTTCAAGACGGCCTTCACGATCCTCGACCAGGGCGGGATGCTGCTCGTCTACGCCGAGGGTGGGCGCTCGCGCACGGGAGAGCTGGGCGAGGTGAAGCCGGGGATCGGCCGCATCGCCCTGGAGTCCGGCGTGCCGGTCGTGCCGGTCGCGATCTACGGCTCGGCCAGTGTGCGTCGCTGGAAGCGGCTGCGCTTCCCCAAGGTGACGGTCGAGTTCGGCGAGCCGCTGACCCTGGCGAAGGAGGAGGACCCGAGCCGCGAGCGCCAGCTCGACGCCGCCGAGCAGGTCTTCGCGCCGGTGCGCGAGATGTACGCGGCGCTGGCTACTCGTAACGGGAACCGAGCCCGGCGAAGAACTCGGGATCGTGCCCCGGCGTGACGATCACGTCCGGGAATTCGCGCTTGAACAGCTTCAGCTCCTGCAGCGAGCGGCGGTAGTTGTGCGCGTCGTGAGGGCGCGGCGCCGGCGGCGCGTCGCCCTCGAGCTGGGCCGCCGTGTAGGTGGCGTCGCCGCCGATCACGAAGTCGCGCTCCCGCAGGTGGCAGATCACCGACATGTGGCCGGCGCTGTGGCCGGGCGTGTAGGCGAGGCGGATCGAGCCGTCGCCGAAGAGGTCGAAGCAGCGGCCGAAGGTGGAGTAGGAGTCGATCCCGCCGCGGCCGAAGTCGACGACGCGGTACTCGAAGGCGTAGTCGAAGTGCCGACGGCGGTAGCCACCCAGCAGCGGCAATGAGTCGGTCGCGGCCGATTGCCACTCGGTCTCGCTGACGACGAAGGTCGAGTTTGGGAACTCGGAGATCGCCGAGGCGTGGTCGAGGTGCAGGTGGGTCATGACGACGATCGGGATCTCGCCCGGCTCCAGCCCCCGCTTGCGCAGCTGCGCCGGCACGTCCTCCCCCGCATTCAGGTCGGGATGGCCGAGGCGGGCGCCGAGGCCGCCGAAGTTCTCCTTGCCGTCGGTCGCGATCGAGGGGTGCAGGCCGGTGTCGACGAGGATCGCCCCGGCGCTCGGGTGGCGGATCAGGAAGGCGGGGATCGGCACCGTCGCGGCGGGCTTGCCGGTGAGCAGCGCGCGCAGCAGCTTCAGGGTGAGGAAGCGCCCGCCCGGGCTTTCCATCATCGTGCGCGGCCAGGTGACGCGGCCGGCGACCATCGGTTCGACCGCGACGGTCGCCCCCGGCGTGCCCCCGGCGAGCGGCTCGTGCAGCGGTTTCGGCTCGACGCTGACCTTCATCTGCGGTCAGGTTAGAGCGCGCCTGCGCCTATAGGCTCCTCCCGGCGATGACTGAGAGTCCGCATTCGCGCATCTTCAGGGACGGCCTGCTCGACGGCCAGGTCTGCGTCGTCTCCGGCGCCGGCAGCGGCCTCGGGCGCGAGACGGCGCTGGAGCTGTCCCGCCTCGGCGCCGTCGTGGTCGGCTGCGGTCGCCGCGAGGAGCCGCTGGCCGAGACGGCGGAGCTGGCCGCGGGGCTGCCCGGCCCCTTCGAGCGCGAGAGCATGGACATCCGCGACGAGGAGGCGGTCGAGCGCCTCTTCGATCGCGTGCTGGAGGCGCACGGCAGGGTCGACGTCCTCGTCAACAACGCCGGCGGTCAGTTCATGGCCCCGGCCGAGACGATCACGCCGAAAGGCTTCCGCACGGTGATCGAGCTCAACGTGCAGGGCACCTGGCTGATGACCCACGCCGCCGCGACGAAGGCGTTCATCCCGCAGGGCGGCGGCAAGGTGCTCAGCGTCACCCTCTCGCCCCACCACGGGATGCCGGGGATGGTCCACTCCGGCGCCGCCCGCGCCGCGGTCGAGAACATGATGCGGACGCTGGCGATCGAGTGGGCCCGCTTCGGGATCAAGACCTGCGCGCTCGCCGCCGGCCAGTTCGCGACCGAGACGCTGCTGACCAAGTATCCGAAAGTCGTGATCGACAACCTGGAGCGCTCGATCCCGATCGGCCGCGCCGGCCGCGCCGAGGAGATGGCCTGGCTCGTCGCCTACCTCGCCTCGCCGGCGGGCGACTTCTACTCGGGCACGACGATCACGATCGACGGCGCCCGCGACAACTGGGCCGGCCCCTGGCCGCCGGAAGCGATCGCGGGCGAGGGCGGCGAGCCCGTCGCCGAGGAGCGGCGGCCGTAAGGCATCCCCGGATGCCTTCAGCGTGGTTCCAGGATTACGACCGGGATCTCGCGGCCGCTGCTGCGGGCTTGGTAGTCGCGGAACGTGCTGTAGGTCTTCAGCGCCATCGGCCAGAGGCGCTCGCGCTCCTCGGGGGTCGCGACCCGGGCGTGCACCGGGAGCAGCTGGGAGCGGACCTGCACCGTGGTGTCGGGGTTGGCGACCAGGTTGTGGTACCAGGCCGGGTGCTTGGGGAAGCCGCCCTTCGAGGCGACGATGACGACGTTGTCGCCGTCGCGGAAGTAGAGCAGGGGGGTGGTGCGCTTGATCCCGCTCTTGGCGCCGACGTGGTCGAGCAGCAGGAAGGGCGGCTTGATCCCCGGTAGGTGGTGCCCGATCCGCCCACCGGTCACCCGGTAGAGGCGGGTGTGCAGGGCCATGATCCGGCGCAGGGCAGGCCACGCCCGGTCCGCCACCTCGAGGTAGAGGATGCGCGGCCTGCCCTCTGTCGCCGTGGAGCTCAGGTGTACATCCCCCCGAACATGCCGCCGGTGACGTTCAGCACCTGGCCGTGCACGTAGTTGGCCAGCGGCGAGGAGAGGAAGAGGATCGGCGCCGAGGCCTCCTCCGGGGTGGCGGGACGGCCGAGCGGGATGATCGCCGAGGCCATCGCCCGCATCTGCTCGGGGATGCCCAGCTCGATCTTCTCGCCGCTCGGCGAGGTCATCTCGCCGCCCTGCTCCTTGGCCGCGGTGAGCCGCGTTTCGACGAAGCCGAAGGCGACCGCGTTGACGTTGATCTTGAACTGGCCCCACTCCTTGGCCAGCGTTTTGGTGAAGCCGACGACGGCCATCTTCGCCGCCGAGTAGTTGACCTGGCCGGCGTTGCCCATCATCCCCGAGGTCGAGGAGACGTTGACGATCTTGCGGAAGACCTCCTTGCCCTCGCCCCTCTCGGCCTTGGCCGCCTCGCGCCAGTGCGGCGCCAGCGCCCGGGCGACGCGGAAGGGCACGATCGTGTGGATGTCGAGCATCGCCTGGAACTGCTCGTCGGTCATCTTGTGGGCGACGCTGTCCCAGGTGTAGCCGGCGTTGTTGACGACGATGTCGACCGCGCCGAAGGCGTCGACCCCGGCGGCGACCAGCTTGTCGGCGGCCTCCGGCTTGGTCAGGTCGCCGGCGAAGACGGCGGTCTCGCCGTCGATCTCGCTCGCCGCCTGTTCGGCGACGTCGGCATCGAGGTCGTTGATCAGCACCTTGGCGCCCTCGCGGACGAACAGCTCGGCGGTCGCCCGGCCGATCCCCCGCGCCGACCCGGTGACGATCGCCGCTTTCCCGTCAAGAAGTCCCATCAGTCTCCGTTCTCCTTCAATCCGTTTCGCTTGGAAATCGGCAGGGGAGGCTATCTGGAATCGGTTCTGGCTGATTGGCCAGTCAGGGACGCAGCGCCGGCTCAGGGCGCGCTTGCCATCAGCATGCGGTAGTCGAAGACCGTCTCGTACCCCATCGCCTCGTAGATCGGCCTCCCCATCGGCGACGCCTGCAGCGAGGCCAGCTCGGCGCCGAGCGCGAAGCCGGCGTTGGTGGCTGCCGCGGTCACCGCTCGGCCGAGCCCGCATCCGCGGGCGGCCTCGAGCGTGCCGACCCAGTAGATCCCGGCGACGCCGCGGCTGACGATCGTCATCGCGATCGCGACCGGCTCGCCGTCGAGGTGGGCGAGGAAGGCGACGACGTTCCCGCGCAGCAGCGGGGCGGCGTCGCGGTAGCCGGCAAAGACTTCGGCGGGGAAGCCGAGGCTGGCGTATGACGCGGTGGCGACGCGCCAGTAGTCGGCCGCCTGCTCGGCCGTCGTCAGCCTGCGCAGCTCGGCGCCGGGCGGGAGCGGGGGCTCCTCGACCGGGGCGCGCAGCACCATCTCCGGCATCTCGTAGACGGGCTGCAGGCCGGCCGCTTCGGCCGCGGCGAACAGATCGCGGTCGGCGGCGACGCCGTCTCGCCCCCAGACGCTGAAGCCGCGGCCCCGTGCCGAGAAGAACTCCTGCGCCCGGGCGATCAGCTCACCGGGGTCTGCGCCGTCCTCGCTGCGAAAGGCGGCGTTGGAGATCACCGGGTGGGTGGCTCTGCCCGCGCCGAACACCCATCCCGGCCCCACCGCCACCTCCGCGTCTGGGTCAAGCTCGTAGAGCTGCCGGCAGCTCTCGATCAGGTTGAGGTGAGCACGCTGGATCTCCACTTCAGGAGAGGTGGACGCCGCCGCCATCGTCGATCGTCCAGTGCGGATTGTGGGCGACCTCCCACGGGTGGCCGTCGGGATCGACGAAGACGCCGCTGTAGCCGCCCCAGAACGTCTCCGCAGGCTCACGTGCGATCTCGGCGCCCGCGGCGCGGGCCTCCTCGACGACGGCATCGACCTCCGGCGGCGACCCGAGGTTGAGCGCCAGCGTCACCCCGCCCCAGCCGTCGCCGTCGACGACGCCGCTGTCCTCGGCCAGCCGCGTGCGATCCCAGAGGGCGAGGACCATGTCCCCGGCCTGGAAGAAGACGACGTCGTCGTCGGGCGCCGCGCCGGTCCGCCAGCCCAGCGCTTCGTAGAAGCGGCGCGCCCGCCCCAGGTCCCTCGTGCCGAGGGTGATCAGGCTGACGCGCTGCTTCAACGCGGCCTCAGGGCTGCTGCGTCGGCGGCGGCTCCGCGGGTGGCGCGGGCGGCGCCTGGGCCGGAGGTGCTGGGGGTGGCATCTGATCGGAGGGCGGGGGAGGCGCCGGCATGCCCTCGATCGGGTCGGCCTCGGCTTCCCAGACGTGATTGAGGGCGACCTGGATGTAAGCCCATAGCGCCGGGGCGATGAAGACGTAGAGGAGGAGCGCGATCCAGCCGTTGACCGGCTCCTGCCCGGCGAGGCGGGCTGCACCCATCACTCGCTTCGTCCCGCGCCAGTAGGTGATCAGCAACGGCACGAGGATCAGTCCGCCCGGGAAGACGGCGAGCAGGGAGTTAGTCGGGTTCTGGCCGAGGTCGTAGCCCTTGGCCTCCCCGTAATCGCGCAGCTCGCGGTTGATCCGGTACCACCAGACGAGGTGGTAGATGCCGAGCGTTATGAGCGGCAACAGCGCCGCCGCCCAGGGACTGCGGATCTTGACCCGATCCTGCGTCTGCCTGATCTGCATTTCGTAAGCCATCTGAATCTCGTTTCTCCCCGCCGCTGGATGGTTCCGGGTGGACCCTATCCGACAGCCCCTCAGAGCTTGCCGACCGAGCGCAGACAATCGTCGAGCGGCCCGCGCGGGACCGGCGCTACGCGGTGATCGCCGCCAGGTCCTTCGGCCGCAGCAGGGCGAGCAGCGTGCTGCCGTCGACGATCGCCAGGCCGCCCTTGCGCAGCTTGAGGTTGGCGCCGGTGAGGCGGGCGACCTCGACGGAGAAGTCCGGCTCGTGGCCGACGAAGAGCGCGTCGCCGCGACCGGCGCTGAGGGCGAGCGAGTCGAAGCGGCCGCCGCGCAGCTCCTCGGCCACCTCGGGCTCGAGGCCGAGGGCGGCGCAAGCGAGCCGAGCCGTCTCCGCCGCGCGCACCTTCGGGCTCGTCAGGCAGGCGTCGACGCCGGCGCCGAGCGCCGCCAGCGCCTTGCCCGCGGCCTGGGCCTGCCGCTCGCCCTTCGCGGTCAGCCGGCGCGTCGCGTCGTCCCCGTTGCCGGGCTCGGCGTCGCCGTGGCGGAGGAGGTAGATCAAGAGCCGGAGGCGAAGGCCTGCAGCGCCTCGCGCCCCTCGTCGAGCAGCGGTTCGCCGTGGGCGAAGAGCAGGTGCCGGAAGTCCTGGTCGAGGAGCGCCGCGCAGCGCTCGCGAACCTTCGCCTTGACGCCCTCCGGGTCGTCGCCGATCAGGTTGTCGGGGACGAAGCCGAGCGCGCCGTAGCGGATCACGCTGTCGGCGAAGAGCAGCGCCCCGCCGCCGGCTTCGATCAGCAGCACCGTGTCGTCGGGCGAGATCGAGTCCATCTCCAGCGCCACCACGTCGCCGGCGAGCCGGTCGCCGAAGGCGAACCCCTCGACCGCCGGCCCGTCCTCGAACTCGTAGAGACCAGACTCGTGGCAGAGGATCGGGCAGCCGAAGCGCTCGGCCAGCTCCGGCGCGTGCCGCAGATGATGCCTGGTCGAGAGCACCACCCGCTGCGGCCGGTGCTCGTCGAACCACTCGATCCCCTCCGCGGGCAGCAGCGGATCGATCGCCGTCCCCGACCCCTCAACGAAGTGACAGCCGACCTCGAACCCGATTTTCGGCTGCTCCGCCGTCCACTGATAGACGCCCTCGATGATCTCTTGCATCAGCCCTGACCCAGCTCCGCGAAGAACGGGGAGACGATCTCGATATCCTCGACCACTCGCTCGGTCGTGCGAACGCCGAGCTCATACCTCTTCAGCAACTCGCATAGCTCCTCGCCGTCGATGAGATCGATCGGCGGCGCTCCGTCGCGGGTAGCCTCTTTGCGTGCGCTCACGGTGAAGGCCCCGGTGGTTATCAGGAGGCCCTTGTCTCCTCTTCCGGCCATTGCCCCCCTGAAATCTCTGACCTTTTCAGGGCCCACAGTCCCCCTGTAGCGCTTGCATTGGAAGAAAACGGGAAAGCTCACAAGGGACATCCGGTACATCCCCATGCCGTCGACCCCGCCGTCACCGCTTCCTCCGCTGACTCTGGTTTGAGTGAACCCTGCGGCACGAAGAAGTCGCTGCGCCAGAATCTCGAAGGCGGCTGGGGACATCTTCAGCAACTCTGCGAGCAGCTGCTCCTTCCAGTCGTCGTCGGCGGGCTCAGCCTGGCCGAGCGCATTCGAGGCAGTCGCCTCAGCCTCCTTCTCGGCACGCTTCCTCCGCTGCCGCGCAGCGTATTTGCGCCACAGAGGCTCGATGTCCGGCTCTTGCAGCGTTCGACTGAACTCGGTCGCTTCCCAGACGCCTCTTGCGGCACTCCGCAGCGCCCCCATGCCCTTGAGGTAGGTTCGAGCCCACGCCAGTCGGTACTCGATCTCACTGCGAGGTCCCTCGTTGTGCAGCACCGCCAGCTGCTCGTCTGAGAAGCCCTCGAGCTCAATGACCTTCTCATCGATCTCATTCAGTCGCGCCGTGCCTCCAAGCGATCGCACCGCACGCAGCGTGGGCCAAAGGAGCTCGCTGTAAGCGGGAATATCAGCGTTGCCTTCTGTCACGACGGTCACGCTATCAGCGGCGAAATGCTCGATGAAGGGTTGTGCCCGCTATAGGCCCACAACCTTTCATCGAGCTCCTCACAACCCCATCAATTTCCCCAGGATCTCCTTCATGAGTTCCGAGGATGGCACGGGAGGACACGCGGGATCATCCGAGGGCAAGGATGCCCAGCAAATCAGCTTGTTCGAGGTCGAGGGCGACGACGGCCGTGATCGTGCTTGATCCGGCCAATGTGTCCGGATTGTGTCCGCATGAGGTCAGTGTCATCCTGCCCTTGATGGTTTGCCCGCCTAGATTCGGTTCGTCCCCTGATGACGCTTTCGATCTCGAGGCACCGGGTTCGCGCTTCACGATGCGGCCAGCCTTCGCAATCCGAGTCGACAGGGAGTGGGTGGGGCGGTCCGAAAGAGAAACGGGCGTCGCGCGCCGGGCGGTAGCCATCGAATTGGGCGCAGAGTGGGTTGCCGACGACGCCGATCTCGGCGAAGTCAAAGTGCTCGATGGGGTTCAGGGGAGAGGGGCTGCTGCCTGGATACCGGTCGTGGAATGGATGGGGCTTCAGGTTGCTAGTGGCCTGATGGGTCAGGCGGCTCTGGTGGGTATCGAGCGCGTCTGGGCCAAGATCCAGGATGCGAGGTCCGGCGAGCACCGTGTGATGGTGTCGCGGGGTCTCGCGGCAACGCTCGCGATGAGGCATGTCTTCGAGACGACCAATGAGAAGGACCTGCTTCAAGTCGAGTTCATCTACGAGCCTTCGATGCTGGCCGGCAGGCCATTGACGGAGACGAGCTATACCGGGATTGAGCCGTGGATCGTCTCGCTCGTGAATGGATCGCGAAAGGCTCGCTACCTTGTGGCGGTCAATCCTGGAGGGGACGTCGAGGGCTGCATTGCCACTCCAGTCGGAACGTTTGAGGCCATGTATAGCCCCTTGCCCGAGCTGGGATGAATTCGACGGCGGGTCAGGGTCATTCCGCTGGATGATGAGGCCGACTTGCAACTCCATCTCTTAGGTCGGTTGATCTCACCATGGAGCCAAGTGCTTGGATGATTCTCTCTGGCGAGGACTCATCCAGATCGACTTCCAGGATGTCAGTGGGAATTACTGCGGGAAGAGCAGGATTAAGGTAGGGACGCTGTGCAGCTGTTCTATCGAAAACCAGGACGACCGGTATTTCCAATGACGCGGCGACTCCCAACTCGAACTGCACGCCAGGAGAAGGTGGAGAGCCAACGTGCGCAACCACCGCATCGGCGCGGTAAAGGTCATTAAGATCCTGCTTGAGTGCCGTTGCTGGTGAGTCGAGCCGGTTGCCCCAATCCTCCCGAACATGTGCGCTGATTACTTCGTAACCTGCCCGCTCGAGTTCGCGGATGACTCGTTCAAGCCATTGTCGATAGTCATTATCCACCTGCTTGGAGGTTGAATCAATCGTTTGGGTGAATGGCGCGGCGAGAAAAATACAGAGAGCATGACTCTTGTTGGATTTCTTTTTTGCTGGGAAGTAGAAAGTCCAACTAATTACAAAGTCGAAGACGGAATTGAGCAGCATTACGGTGCCACCAGCATATAGCGTTGCGTCGCTTACATTTCCTCGACCCCCCGCGAGGTAAATTCCAAGAAGAACGAACAAGGCCACAATGTTGTTGAGCATCCATCGACGTTGGTGTGAAAAGCCAGCCCGATCTTCACTTGGTTGTTGTACTACCAACACCCAAAGGACATCAGATGCGAGCAGCACCGTAAAAAGAATCAGAAGTTCTTCTGGCGCAGCTGCGTAGAAGCTCATAACGGCGAACAGGATGCTTTGAGCCAAGATGACGAAGAAGTCGATCCCGAGGCCACCCCATGGGGCCGGCTTCATAGCGCTTGTTGACAGCTCTTTTGGCCCGTAAACGGAATCGAGATGTCGCGCGTTGCCGTGGTAGAAGCGGAGGATGGTAACGATCAGCAGTGTCGAGAAGAGGGTGGTCTTAAACGGAAGATCGCCCAAGCTTTTGACTTCGGAGTAGTGGCCACCCGTAAGAAGCAACACGAGAGTGTTGGTTACGGTCAGCGCCATTACCACGGTAACGATCTCCTTGACCGAAGAGACGGCAGAGAGGGGACCTGCTGAGCGGGCAGCGACTTCTGAGGGACGTTCAGTCATTTGAAAGTCGGAATGAGTAAATCAGTCCGTTCGGGAGAGAAGCAATGTTCGTCCCGCAGCGGCCGGTGGCCAGAGCGACGTGTCCGGATTGAGGACACATTCATACACGAGCCGTTTCTCATGGAATCGCCACTCGGGCAAGATAGCTATAGAAGCGGTGGTTGAGGTCGTGCAAGTAGTATGCAGGGAGTCGGGCTGTGCGTTCGGCCGCTCCCGGGTTGAGCTGTTCGTAGGCGGCTGAGCACGGAATCGAGAAGTACCGTCGGAAGTCCAGGAAAAGAGGCTCGATGATGGTGCCAGTCCCCTCTATTTCAGCACCCTCTATTCGGTGGTATCTCTCGTTTTGGTTGCCGGCGATACGGCGGAAGTCTCTCGACCCAAAGGTGCTGGGGAGACGTTTCTTCAACTCGCTCTCTTCGTGAGCGTCACAAAGCAGGATATGGGTCAAAGCGGTTGGAGAAGATTCGACTGCCTCGCGGTCGGGCTGCGGTTTTTCGGCAGGGTGCCTTACGTTGAAGTCTTGTTCTAGGTCGCAGTCTTGGCTTAGCACGATGGCTAAGGGATGTTTGACCTTGCGTGTGGCTACCTCGGTGGGGTCTCCGTCCGTGTCGGGGATCGCCTGGAACTCCGCGATAGACGCAAGAAGTTCGGCCTGTCGAATGGGTCCGTCGCTGGCCGGCTCGTATACGAGGCCCATTCAAGCCTTCCCCCGCCGACCTTAGTCCTCGATGGCGAGTAGTGGTCTCTCGACGGACTCAATGATCTTTCCCTGCCCGATCTCAGTGGGTAGACCCTCCGGCGGCCCGAGCGCTGCACGTTCAGAGTGGAAGCTCCAGACGTCAATCAACTCTTCGACTGCCTCATCGAGGCCAGGGGGCGGGAGAAGCAGAAGGGCCATGAATCCAACTGCTCGCTTGGTAGCGGTCTCCTCGGAATCATCGCCAGCCCAAAGCCGGACGCTGCGACTTTCTCCAACGGTTGCCTCGAAGACGGCCGCACACCGCCCTGCGTCACCCGCCGTCCACATCTTCCGCTGCATCGTCACGTGGCCGAAGGGCGTCGCGAAGACGGTCCGTGATTGACCACCGGAAGAAGTTGCCAGCGTGCTTGTTGAAGGCATTGAGTATTTCGAGTACTCCATCCGTGGAACTCCTCTCTGTAGTGTAGAAGTCAGCGTCCATGCCGTAAATCTTCTCTGGGTGACCCTCGTGGATTCCCAGCCCATACTGAAGTCGAACCGTGCCGCCTGTGATCTCTGGAATTTCAAGCTCTGCCGTCGCAACGGCCTCCCGAATGCGCTCTCGAACCCCATCGTCATCGCCCCCGAGAAGACCTGCCATCGGGGGACGCACCAGCTCGTGCCAAGGGACGCCCTGAAGGTCAAGGGCCTCTCGATCGATTACATCCTGATAGCGCAGGCCCGTTCGGTCGTAGAAGGGGGGGGCGTAGATCTCCTCTACTGCCGCCTTGATCCGTTCGACCTCTCCCCGGAAGCTCTCCCAGTCACGATAGTCGCGCTCGGTCACGGCTACGAACTCCCGGCTTAGGTTGACGGTCCGTTTTCCGTCCTCGGCCTCGAAGGCGTAGCTGGGCTCTGTGGGAATTTGGATCGGGAGATCGGCTAGGAGCTGGGAAATCTCTGCGGGCATTCCCGGCGCCGCCCCTCGGTTCTCTCGATACACCGGATATCGATCTCGCAAGCGATCCTGGAACTCTGCGGGTCGCTCGGAGGCAATGCGGAGAATCGTGGGGAAGCGAAGCTGGCAGATGACTTCGGTGAGCGGATTTCTTTCGTATATGGCTCTTGGGGTCTCCGGAAATGGCATGGCGCTTCTTTATCGGGGGTCCTTGAGGTTTAGCGGACCCTCGTTAATCGATCCTAAGCGTATGGTCTTGGTCGGGCGAAATCCTGCATCGCTGTGGACGGCCATACGATCTTCCAGGATGGCATCAAGCGCAGACAGAACATTGCTAAATATCATGGTGTCTCCAGCCTATCTACCAGCTTTCCTAGCTCGCCCATCGAAACGCCGAGGGCTCCGGCGAGGCCCTTGAGAGTGCCCCAGGTGGGGTTGGCGTGGCCGCGCTCGATCAGGGAGAGGGTGCCGGTCGTTATGTCGGCCTCATGGGCGAGGTCTTCTTGGGTGACGCCGCGCTTCTGGCGAAGCTGGCGGATCGCTTCGCCTAGAGCAGGCTGGGGTTGGTCGGAGCGGCGCATCGCGGTTGGGAAGCTTTCAGACGCGAGCGACATAGGCTAGGGCACAAAACAGTAGCGATATGTGCTCGATAGCTGCTAGGCTCTGACGATCCGAAGAAAAGTGCCCCCGCGCTGCGCAAACAGCCGGGGGCGTGGCACAGGAGGGATTAGCTCCCATGCACGACGAAGATATCCGGCGGCGCGTTCTCACGACTGCCCACGAGGACGAGATCATGGAACGCTCGGTCCTCACGCAGGTTCTGTTCCTGCACCCGGCGCAGCTCACGATCCTTGAGTTGGCCCTGCGGGTCGAGACTGACCTGCGCAGTTGCGAACAGGACGCCGTAGAGCGCGCGGTGCGCGAGCTTGTCCGCGACGGGCTGCTCACCTGCGATTGCCGTCGCATCGTCCCCAGCAGGGCCGCTGTGCGCTTTGACGAGCTGATCGGGGGCGTCACCTAGAGCGGCCCGGTCTTTCAGCGGCTTCTCGGGGGCCGGGGGCGCAGGCCACAGGGAGGAAGCGGAGTTGTCTACTCGCATGGATGGCTCCGCTCTCTGCTCTCGGCCTCCGAGAAGCCGCTGAACGCCAACCATAGACAGCCAGCAAGAGATCCCATACCCAGCAGTCAGAGCCACGATTTCAGACCAGCTACCCAGATAGCCAGAACCCCCCAAGACAGAGGCCGCCAGGCAGTCCCAGATGCCGACCCCACGACCACAGCCCCGACAGCCGACACACTACGAACCCCCTGGTTCCATGCCTGGGCCGCACTTTGCTGATCTGCAACGTCAGCAAGGCTCGAAAGCGGTCCCGGTGTCGGCTCCGGCCGGGCCCCCGGCGGCCAATTTTGGCACGGCTTCGCCGTGCGGCGGCCGCCCGTATGGAGGCCCGGCTGCGGCTGCCCGAGCAGCGAGGCGGACACGTCAGATGATCTCTCTTAACAAAGTTGGCCGACGCAAATGCCTCTTTCTTTTGACAGTAGAGACAGAGGAATGCCCGACGGCCCCGACAACGAGATCGAGCGACTTCTATCGCCGGAGGATGTCGCCCGCGCCTGCGGCCTCTCCCGCCGCGCCGTCTATCGCGCGATTGCCCGAGGGGAGCTGCAGGCAGCTCGGCTCTGTAATCGGCTTCGGGTTCAGCCCGCCGAGTTGGAGCGCTGGATCGTCGCCCAGACGCTTGCCGCCGACCTTCCGGAGCGGCCACGAAGATCGCGGCAGCCCAGACGGCAGCCGAGGGGCGGCTTGCGCGCTCTGCTCGACCAGGCGAGCGATGGATAGGCGGCGATTGCGATGAGCGTTGAAAGGGTTGAGCGGAAGGGCGGTGCGGTTTGGCGGGTGCGCTGGCGCGACGAGCAGGGGCGCGAGCGGTCCAGGGTGATCGGCCGCAAGCGCGACGCTGAGTCGTTCGAGGCCGAAGTCGTGCGGCGCAAGCGGACCGGCGATCTCGATCTACTCACAGGCGGGCGGGAAACGCTGGCCGAGTTCGCGGAAGAGTGGTGGAAGCTTTACGCGGTTCCCAACCTGGCGTCGCGCACCCTGCTCAGCTACGCGAAGTTGTGGGATCGCCACATTCAGCCGCGACTCGGCTCCATGCCGCTCAACGCGATCACGCCCGAAGTCGTGGAGCGCTACCGGGCCGAACTCGAAGCGGACGGCGTGGGGCTGCCGACCGTGCATCGGGCGCTCGTGCAGCTTCAGGGCGTCCTCCGCTGCGCCGTCGAGTGGCGTCGGATCGCGCACAACCCGGTCAAGGCCGTGAAGAAGCCAAAGGTTCGGCGCTATCGCGAGGTTCGGCCGCTGTCGCCGCTGACCGTCGAGCGCCTGCGCGTGGCGGCAACGGGAAGGCGACGGAAGCATGGGCCGCGAGACGCAACCTTGATCGCGGTCCTCGCGTATGCCGGACTCCGTCCCCAGGAGGCCCAGGCGCTTCGCTGGGCGGACGTGCGTGAGCGGACGCTTCTGGTCGAGAAGGCGGCTGACGGTCAGGGCGGTGTCAAGACCACCAAGACAGGCCAGGCGCGCACGGTGCGGTTGCTTGCGCCGCTGGCTGCCGACCTGGCGGAGTGGCGGCTTCGCTGCGATCACGATGGTGACGACGACCTTCTATTCCCCAACCGGTCCGGCGGCGTTTGGAATGACGGCGCTTGGCAGTCATGGCATCGGGACGCTTGGCATCCCGCGTGTCGCATCTCGGGCATCGAAAACGCCAGGCCGTACGATCTTCGCCACAGCTTTGTCTCGCTGCTGATCCACGAAGGCCGCAGCGTGGTCGATGTTGCGCGCCAGGCCGGGCACTCGCCGACGATGACGCTTGACGTTTACGCCCACGTCTTCGATGAGTTCGACCTGAGCGAGCGGGTATCCGCTGAGGATCAGATCGCCAAGGCGCGGCGCGATGTGTCCGAATCGTGTCCGCCTGACGCGGACGATGGGGTGGAGGAGCAGGAAATCCCTGCTAATCCCTACAACCCCATCAATTTGCCGAGGATCTCCTTCATCACCTCGTCCGTGCCGCCGCCGATCGGGCCGAGGCGGGCGTCGCGGACGGCGCGCTCGATGCCGTACTCCTTCATGTAGCCGTAGCCGCCGTGGATCTGGAGGGATTGGTCGGCGATCTCGAGGACGGCGCGCTGGGTGACGAGCTTGGCCATGGTCACGTCTTTGATGCAGTCTTGGCCTTCGTGGAAGAGGCGCAGGCCGTTGTAGGTGAGGGCGCGGGAGGCCTCGGCCTTGGTCGCCATCTCCGCCACGTGGTGGCGGATCGCCTGGAACTTGCCGATCGGCCGGCCGAAGGCTTCGCGCTCGAGGGCGTACTCGACCGTGATCTCGATCAGGCGCTGCATCGCGCCCACCGCCCCGATCGCCATCAGCAGCCGCTCCCAGGCGAAGTTGGCCATGATCAGCTTGAAGCCCTCGTTCTCCTCGCCGAGCAGGTTCTCGGCCGGCACCTCGACGTCGGTGAAGGACAGCTCGCCCGTGTCCGAGGCGTGCCAGCCCATCTTCTCCAGCTTCTGCGCCACCTCGTAGCCCGGCATCTCGCGCTCCAGGACGAGGAACGAGATCCCGTGGTGGCCACCCTCCTGGGTCGTCTTGCAGGCGCAGACGAGGAAGTCGGCCCGCACGCCGTTGGTGATGAAGGTCTTCGACCCGTTGACGACGTAGCCGCCGTCGACCTTGCGGGCGAAGGTCGAGATCCCCGCCACGTCGGACCCCGCGCCCGGCTCGGTGATCCCCAGCGCGCCGATCTTCTCCCCGGCGATCCCGGGCACGACCCAGCGCTGCTTTTGCTCCTCGGTGCCGAAGTTGAAGACCGGCGGCATCGCGATCGAGGTGTGCGCGTTGAGCCCCGCCGCGACCCCGCCCGAGCCGCCGCTGCGTGCCAGCTCCTCGACCCAGACCGCGTCGTGCAGGTGCGTCCCGCCCTGACCGCCGTACTCCTCGGGGAACTTGAGGCCGAGGAAGCCCAGCTCGGCGCAGCGCCCGTACAGCTCGCGGGGGAATTCGCGCGCGTCTTCCCACTCGGTGGCGTGCGGCGCGATCTCCTTGGCGACGAAGCGGCTGACCGTCTCGCGCAGCTCCTCGTGCTCCTCGCCGAAGGGCGGCAGGACCGCGCGCGTACCCGTGTCCTTGATTACGTTCATCCTCCGGCGCGCATCATCCACCATTCCAATGGACGGCACCACGCTCAGCCTGATCACGATCCCGCTCTTCACCGGCGCGATCGGCTACGTCACCAACTGGACCGGCGTCTGGATGCTCTTCTACCCGGTCCGCTTCGCCGGCTTCCGCGTGCCCGGCCTGACCGCCTTCGCCAACGTGCTGCCGCGCCGCATCCGCCAGATCCCCGGCCTCGCCCAGGGCGGGATCGGCTGGCAGGGGATCGTCCCCTCGCGCGCGGCGAAGATGGGCTCGATCGCCGTCGACAAGGGGATCGCCAAGCTCGGCGGCGCCGGCGACTTCTACCGCCAGCTCGACTCCGAGGCGATCGCCGAGCACATCCTCGCCACCGCCCGCGACGACGTCCACGACGTCGTCGAGCGGATCATGGAGCGCGAGCGCCCGCAGCTCTGGCACGACCTGCCGCCGCGCGTCCGGGCCGCCGTCCACGCCCGCGTCCAGGAGCAGCTGCCGGAGCTGGTCGCCGCCGTCACCGCGGAGATCGGCGAGCACGTCGACGACTTGATCGACGTCAAGCTGATGGTGATCCGCCGCATCGAGGCCAACCCCGAGCTGGCCAACCGGATCTTCCTCGAGGTCGGCCGCAAGGAGCTGCGCTTCATCGTCAACTTCGGCTTCTTCTTCGGCTTCCTGCTCGGCGTCCCCACCGCCCTCCTCACCCAGCTGGTGCTGACCGAGTGGTGGGTGCTGCCGATCGCCGGCGTGCTGATCGGCTACACGACCAACCTGATCGGCATCCGGATGATCTTCGAGCCGGTGCGGCCGCGTCGGCTCGGCCGCTTCACCGTCCAGGGGCTGTTCCTCAAGCGCCAGCCCGAGGTCGCCGGCGTCTACGCCGACATCATCGCCCACGACATCGTGACGATGGGCAACATGGCCGATGACCTGATGCACGGCCCCAACTCCGACCGCACGCGGCAGCTGATCGAGGTCGCCCTGCGCCCCGCGGTCGACCGCGCCGTCGGTCGCGCCCGGCCCGCCGTGCGGGTCGCGGTCGGCTCGCGCGGCTACGACACGATCCGCACCTCGGTCGCCGCCGAGGCCGCCGGCTACACCGTGGCGCCCCTCGCCGACGCCGAGTTCAACGAGTCCCAGAGCGGCGGCATCCGCGAGTTCGTCGCCGCGCGGATGCGGGAGATGGACCCCGCCGACTTCTCCGAGATGCTGCGCACGGCGATGCGCGAGGACGAGTGGCTGCTCTACCTGCACGGCGCCGTGCTCGGATTCGGCGCCGGGCTGCTACACCTGGCGATCTTCGGATGAGCGACGGGACCGAAAGCAACAGGCCCAAGGTCGAACCGGCGGCGCAGCCGACGCTCGAGGAGCTGGCGCGCGCCGCGCCCGGCCTGGCGCGGATCGCGGCGAGCATGGCCTGGCACGGCGCGACCGAGGTCGCCGGCGCCTACACCGAGGGCGCCTCGCGCGTCGTCCGCGCCGCCTCGCGCGGCGACTCGACCGCGGAAGCGGTGCAGGAGACGACGGCGGAGCTGCGCGCCTACCTGCGCGAGCTGATCGGCGTCCAGGAAGGATCGCGGCCGCGCCCGTCCCGAGACTCCTCGACGGCGGCGCTGCGCCGGCGCGGCGAGGAGCTGCTGCGCCAGTCGGCCGACGTCAGGGTCGACGTCGACTCCCACCCCGCCTACATGCGCATCCTCGACGCGCTCGCCCCCGACGAGGCGCGCATCCTCCGCTTCCTCGCCGAGAGCGGCCCGCAGCCGTCGGTCGACGTGCGCTCGGGCCTGCCGCTCGCCTCGGAGCTGGTCGCTCAGGGCTGCACGATGATCGCCGAGGAGGCCGGCTGCCGCCACCAGGACCGCGTCTATCCCTACCTGGACAACCTGCACCGGCTGGGGCTGGTCTGGTTCTCGCGCGAGTCGCTCAAGGACCCCCGCGGTTACCAGGTGCTCGAGGCCCAGCCGCAGGTCACCGAGGCGCTGGCCCGCGCCGGCAGGCTCGGCCGCACGGTCCGCCGCAGCATCGTCCTCACCCCGTTCGGCGAGGACTTCTGCGCCGTCTGCCTACCGCCAGAGCCTCACGGGTGACCTCGCTACCATCGGGGCCACGGCCGTAAACCAGGCGCGGACGGTGCGCGGCCGGGGTCGATGAGTGACCGAGCCACACCTCAGCCCGAGGTCGGCGATGGCGCCGAGCCCGCTCCCCTGCTGCTGGCGGTCGAGGGCGATCCGGCGACGCTCGCCCGCGTCGAGCGCGAGCTGACCCGCCGCTACGGCGGTGACTACCGCGTGCGCGCCGAGCGCGGCGCCGCGGATGCGCTGCGGGCGCTCGAGTCGCTGCGCGAGGAGGGCGCCCCCGTGGCCCTGGTCCTCGCCGACCAGTGGCTGGCGGGGACGACCGGGGCGGAGCTGTTGGCCCGGGTCAAGGAGCTGCACCCGAGCGCCAAGCGCGGCCTGCTGATCGAGTGGGGCGGCTGGGGCGACGCTGACACGGCCGAGGCGATCTTCGAGGCGATGGCGCTCGGCCGCATCGACTACTACGTGCTCAAGCCGCAGGGCTCCCCCGACGAGCTCTTCCACCGCACGATCGCCGAGTTCCTCTTCGAGTGGGCGCGGGCCGAGTCCTCGGTCCAGGGCGAGATCGAGATGGTCGCCGAGCCCGACTCCCCGCGCGCCCACGAGCTGCACGACCTGCTCGGCCGCAACGGCGTCCCCTACGTCTGCCACACGCCCGCCTCGGAGCCCGGTCGCGCCCTCCTCGCCGCCGCCGGCCGCGAGGACGGCACCCTGCCCGTCGCCCGCGTTCGCGGCGGCGAGCTCCTCGTCGACCCCTCCAAGGTCGAGCTCGCCGCCGCCTTCGGCGTCAGCACCGAGCTGGGCGAGGAGCGCGAGTTCGACGTCGCCATCGTCGGCGCCGGCCCGGCCGGGCTCGCCGCCGCCGTCTACGCTTCCTCGGAGGGGATGCGGGCGCTGGTCGTCGAGCGCGAGGCGATCGGCGGCCAGGCCGGCTCCAGCTCGCTGATCCGCAACTACCTCGGCTTCTCGCGCGGAATTGGCGGCGCCGAGCTGGCCCAGCGCGCCTACCAGCAGGCCTGGGTCTTCGGCACCTCCTTCCTGCTCATGCGCGAGGCGGTGGAGCTCGTCCCCGGCGAGCGCCGCCACGTCCTGCGCATCGACGACGGCGCCGAGGTCGAGGCCGCCGCGGTCGTCCTCGCTGTCGGCGTCTCCTACCGGCGCCTGGACGTGCCCGGCGTCGCCGAGCTGGAGGGCAGCGGCGTCTTCTACGGCGCCTCGGGGGCGGAGGCGAAGGCCCTCGCCGGACGGCGCGCCTTCGTCGTCGGCGGCGGCAACTCGGCCGGGCAGGCGGCGATGCACCTCGCTCGCTACGCCGAGCGGGTGACGCTGGTCGTGCGCGGCGGCTCGCTCGCCGCCAGCATGTCCAGCTACCTGCGCGAGACGATCGACGCCGCGGATAACATCGAAGTCGTGTTGGGGAACGAGGTCGCGTGGACCGAGGGAGCCGGGCGGCTCGAGCGGATCGGCCTGCGCGATCGCGAGAGCGGCGAGACGCGCGCGGTCGACGCCGACGCCCTCTTCGTGATGATCGGGGCGCGGCCCGGCACTGGCTGGCTGCCCGCCGGACTCTCCCGCGACGAGGGCGGCTACGTGCTGACCGGCCCCGAGGTCGTCGCGGAGGGAACCGCGTCCGCCGGGCCGGCACCGCAGATGCTGGAGACGAGCCTGCCGGGCGTCTTCGCCGTCGGCGACGTCCGCCACGGCGCGGTCAAGCGCGTCGCCTCGGCCGTCGGCGAGGGCTCGGTCGTTATCCAGCAGGTCCACCACCGGCTCGAAGTTCTCGCGGACGCCGCGTCCAGGGTGGGTTGATCGCCGGAAAATCGTCAGACGCCGACCCGACCGCGGCGCTCTTCGCCTGCCTGTTCGCCGTGCAGGCCGGGGTGATCGCGCTCTCGCCGGTGCTCGCCCACGTCGCCGCCGACTTCGGCGTCTCGACCGCGACCGCCGGGCAGCTGCGCTCGGTGTCGGGCCTGGTGGCCGGCCTCGTCGCGGTCTCGATGGGACGGCTGGCGAGCCGGTTCGGGCTGCGCGAGATGCTGATCGCCGGGCTGGCGACGCTGGCCGGCGGCTCGCTGCTCAGCGCCGCCGCGCCCAGCTTCGCCGTGCTCGCCGCGGCCCAGGTGGCGGTGGGGGCGGGGATCGCGCTGATCCTCTCCGGAGCGCTGGCCGCGGCGGCCGAGTGGTCGGTGCCCGAGCGGCGCGCCCACGTCCTCTCCTGGACCCTGCTCGGCCAGCCCTTCGCCTGGATCGTCGGCATGCCGGTGATCGGCCTGCTCGGCGCGATCAGCTGGCGCTGGGGCTGGATCGCGGTGCCCTTCGCCGCCGCGGTGCTCGCTCTGGTCGCGATCGCGGCGCGGCCCGCCGACCACCGCCGCGAGCCGCGCGTGCGGACCTGGCGGATGCTGGCCGATGATCGCGTCGTCGCCGGCTGGGCGCTGGGCGAGCTGTTTGCCTGGTCGGCCTGGGCGGGGGCGCTGGTCTACGCCGGCGCCCTCTTCGTCGAGTCCTACGGCGTCTCGACCGCGACCGCGGGCGTGCTGCTCGGGCTCGCCGCCGTCGCCTACCTGCCGGGCAACATGCTCGCCCGGCGACACGTGGACACATCGGCCCGGCAGCTGGCCGCCGCCGTGCCGCCCCTCGCGGCGGCGATCGTCGTCGTCTTCGGCGCCTGGCGGCCCGCCGTCGGCGTCAGCGGCGCGGTCTTCGCCCTGCTCGCCTTCGTCGTCGCCGCTCGCACGATCGCCGGCAGCGCGCTCGGGCTCGAGGTCTGCTCGCAGCGTCGCGTCTTCGCGATGCGGATCCGCACCGCCGCCAACCAGTTCGGCTACCTCGGCGGCTCGGCGATCGGCGGCGTCGCCCTCGCCGTGGGGGGCTACGCGGCGCTCGGCGTCGCCTTCGGCGTCATGTTCGCCCTCTCGGCGGTGCCGCATTTCCTCGCTCTGCGCTCGGCGTCCTGACTGCTGCCGCAGACGCCACAGTTGCGTATGAGGTTCTCAATCCCAGAAACACATTGTCTGCGCATGGATCGGCTAGCGTGGCTACTATGGAGCGCACGATGTGGACGGACGAGCGACTGGACGACCGGTTCGACGGGCTGGACAGGACCCTGGAGCGAATCGACCGGGACCTTCGCGACCTGCGCCAGCTGATGTTTCAGCTCTGGGGAACGACGATGCTCGGCATCCTCGCAACGATCGCGACCGTCATCGTGACGCGCGTCTGAGCGCGAGCGCCTACTTCACCAGCATCGTGTAGCCGCGACCTTTGTGGTCGAAGCCGAGCAGGTCGCCGCTCGGGTTCTTGGGCCCGCCGTGGTGGTAGGCGCGCACCTCGGCGATCAGGCCGTCGCGGAAAGCGAACCACTCGGTGCCGCGGTCGAGGCGCCGCTCGCCCGATTTCGGGTCGCGCCAGGTCATCGTCCACTCGATCGCCGCCTGGTCGCCTTCTTCGATCGCGTTCTCGACGAACCACTGCGCCTCGATGCTCTTGACCGCGAGGTCGGTCATCTGCCCGATCGTCTCGGCCCCCTCGTGGGGACCGAGACGCGTGTAGTAGTGGGTCGCGTCGGGGGTGAAGTGCGCCGCCACCGCCTCGGCGTCGCCCGTGTTCAGCGCCGCGTAGTAGGAGCGGATGTGGTCGACGTGGGAGCCCACGCGGGCGCTCGCCCTACAACCCGTACGAGCGGCCGATCACGTCGAGCATGATCTCGTCGGTGCCCGCCCCGATCCGGTTGAGGCGCACGTCGCGGTAGGCGCGCTCGATCTCGTACTCCTTCATGTAGCCGTAGCCGCCGAGGATCTGGATGCACTCGTCGGCGACTTCGCAGCCCATGCGGGAGGAGAAGAGCTTCGCCATCGTGATCTCGCGCACCGGGTACTCGCCGTTGGCGAAGCGCCAGGCGGTGGCGTAGGTGAACTGCTTCGCCGCCTCGGCCTTGGTCGCCATCTCGGCGAACTTGTGGCGGATCGCCTGGAACTTGCCGATCGGGCGGCCGAAGGCTTCGCGCTCCTTCGCGTACTCGAGGGTCTTTTCGATCATCCGCTCCGCCCCCGCGTGCGAGCCGGCGGCGGCGACCAGGCGCTCGCCCTGGAGCTCCCAGGCGATGTGGTAGAAGCCCTTGCCCTCCTCGCCGAGGATTGCGCTCTCCGGGACGCGCACGTCTTCGAAGGCGAGTTCGCCGGTGTCGGAGGCGTGCATCCCCATCTTCTCCAGCTCCTTGGAGACGGTGAAGCCGGCGACCTTCTCGCCGTTCTCGTCGCGCAGGTCGACGACGAAGAGGGTGATGCCGCCGTGGCGCTCCTCGGGGTTGGTCTTGGCGACGAGGACGATGAAGTCGGCACGCGGCCCGTTGGTGATGAACGTCTTCGAGCCGTTGATGACGAATTCGTCGCCGTCGCGGATCGCCGTCGTGCGGATGCCCGCCACGTCGGAGCCGGCGCCCGGCTCGGTGATCCCGAGGCAGCCGATCTTCTCGCCCTTGAGGCCCGGTTCGAGGTACTTGCGCTTCTGCTCCTCGCTGCCGAGCAGGTGGATCGGCGGCAGCACCATGTCGCTCTGCACGGCGAAGCCCATGTTCGTCCCGCCCGAGCCCGAGTAGCTCATGCACTCGGCGCGGACCAGCGAGTAGTAGTAGTCGCCGCCCTGGCCGCCGTACTCCTCGGGGAAGCAGAGGCCGAGGAAGCCGAGGTCGCCGGCGCGCTTCATCACCTCGGAGGGCCAGTAGCTGTCCTCCCACTCGTTGCGGTGGGGCCACATCTCCTTCTTCACCCACGCCTCCATCGACTCGCGCAGGTCTTCGTGCTCCTGGCTGAAGATGAAGTGCTTGCGGCCCGCCTCGAAGTCGGGCTTGATGACTTTGGAGCCGTTCTCGGTTGCCGTCGCCACTGGTCTCTCCTCGTTCGCCGGGACGTGCCTCCACTTGGGTACCCATAGTGGCCTCGAAGTGGAGGCACGTGTCTTGCCGCGTGGACAGTAGCACTTTCCACTTTCCACAGAGTTCGGCTATGGTGCGCGGCCGGGATGGACTACGAGGTCGTCAAGTACGAGGTCGCCGACGGCGTCGCCACGGTGACGCTGAACAACCCGGAGAAGCGCAACATGCTCTCCGGCCAGATGCTTATCGAGCTGGTCGATGCGATGAAGATCGCCAAGGACGCCGAGGACGTGCGCGCGGTCGTCCTCACCGGCGCCGGCGAGAAAGTCTTCTGCGCCGGAGCCGACCTCGGCGGTTTCGGAGCGGATGTTCCGCTCGTGGCCAAGCACTTCGCAACCGATCTTTTCCTCGAATACTTCAGGCTGATGCCGCGCCTCGGCAAGCCGAGCCTCTGCGCGGCCAACGGCCACGTCCTCGCCGGCGGGATGGGCCTCGCCCTCTCCTGCGACCTGCTGATCGCCAAGGAAGGCGCCACCTTCGGCACGCCGGAGATCAACGTCGGTGCCTTCCCCTACATGATCATGGCGATCATCTACCGCAACGTCCCGCGCAAGAAGGTCAACGAGATGATGCTGCTGGGCGAGCGGCTCAGCGCCGAGCAGGCGGTCGAGCACGGGCTCGCCAACAAGGTCGTGCCGGCGGGCGAGTTCGACGCCGCCGTCGCCGAGTGGGCGACCAAGCTCGCCTCGAAGAGCCCGGTGCTGATGCGCCTCGGCCACGACGCGATGTACCGCCAGCAGGACATGGCGGTCGACGACGCGCTCGAGTACCTGCGCTCGCAGCTCTCGCTTACCTTCTCGACCGAGGACATCGTCGAGGGCGTCAGCGCATTCTTCGAAAAACGCGAGCCGGAATGGAAGGGGCGGTAGAGGTGGGCAGCACCGAGCAAGAGAACAAGCACCTGCTGCCGGGCACGGCGCCGCTGGGCGAGCTGACCGAGCAGCTGCACGCCGCGCGCGAGAAGGCCAAGCTCGGCGGCGGCGAGGAGAAGATCGCCAAGCAGCACGAGCGCGGCAAGCTGACCGCGCGCGAGCGGATCGCCCTGCTCGTCGACGAGGGCACCTTCGTCGAGATGGGCATCCACGGCCGCCCGCACTTCGCCCAGCGCTCGATGGATGGCAAGGAGGCGCCGGCAGACGGCGTGATCACCGGCTGGGGCGACGTCGACGGCCGCCCCTGCTGCATCGCCGCCTACGACTTCACCGTGATGGCCGGCTCGATGGGGATGACCGGCGAGCTCAAGGTCACCCGCCTGCGCGAGATGGCGCTGCAGAAGCGGATGCCCTTCGTCTGGCTGCTCGACTCGGCCGGCGCGCGCATCCAGGAGGCGGCGGGCTCGCTCTTCGCCGGCTCCGGCCACCTGTTCCGCGAGGAGGTCGAAATGTCGGGCGTGATCCCGATGGTCGCGGCGATGATGGGCCCCTGCGCCGCCGGCACCGCCTACATCCCGGCGCTCTCGGACTTCGTCCCGATGGTCTCCGGGCAGGGGGCGATGGCGCTCGCCGGCCCGCACCTGACCAAAGCCGTGACCGGCGAGGACATCTCGATGGAGGAGCTGGGGGGCGCCAAGGTCCACTGCCGCAAGTCGGGGGTGGGGGACCTGGAGGTCAAGGACGACCCCGAGTGCATCGAGGCGGTGAAGAAGTACCTCTCCTACTTCCCGCCGAACTGCGAGCAGCGCCCGCCGATCGCCGCGACGAGCGACCCCGACGACCGGATGTCGGAGAAGCTGCTGGAGATCGTCCCCGAGTCGTCGCGCCAGCCCTACGACATGTACGACGTGATCCGCGAGATCGTCGACGACGGCGAGTGGTTCGACATCAAGCCGAAGTTCGCGAAGACGCTGATCACCTGCTTCGCCCGCTTCGGCGGCCAGCCGGTGGGGATCGTCGCCAACCAGCCCAAGCAGCTCGCCGGCATCCTCGACAACGACTCGGCCGACAAGGCGGCCCGCTTCATCAACCTCTGCGACGCCTTCCAGATCCCGCTCGTCTTCCTCCAGGACGTGCCCGGGTTCATGGTCGGCTCGAAGGTCGAGCACGCCGGGATCATCCGTCACGGGGCGAAGATGCTCTACGCGGTCAGCCGCGCCACCGTGCCGAAGATCACCGTGGTCGTGCGCAAGGCCTACGGCGCCGGCTACTACGTGATGTGCGGCAAGGCGTATGAGCCCGACCTGATCGTCGCCTGGCCGGGAGCGGAGATCTCGGTGATGGGCGCCGAGGGGGCGGTCAACATCATCGGCCGCTCGGCGATCGAGGCCTCCGACGACCCGGAGGCGACCAGAGAGGCGATGCTGAACGCGGTCCGCGAGCAGATCGACCCCTACATCGCGGCCGGCAACGCGGTGATAGACGACATCATCGACCCTAGGGAAACGCGGACGGTCATCACCCGGGCTTTACGAATGGCGGCGAGTAAGCATGTAGATAAGCCCAAGAAAAGGCATGGGGTGATGCCCGTATGAGCGCGGACGCTGCAAACCGGCGCATCCAGCGACCGAAGGGAGCGGTGCGAGCGCGAAGCGCGAGTTCCTCAGTCGCTCAGGTCGGGTCACGCACAAAAAAGTGCGCTCCCCTCCCCTCGCTCCCTGCGTCCACCGACCTGCTTGGTTTTCGCGCCCGTTTGGAGGGACGACTATGAGCTCCTTTGCGGATCCGGTTGTTATTTCGTGCTCGATCAGCGGGGTGATCGCTAATCGGGACCAGTGCCCGGCGATCCCCTACACGCCCGAGGAGTACGCGGCGGAGGCGCGGCGGGCGGTCGACGAGGGGGCCTCGCAGATCCACATCCACGCGCGCAGACCCGACGGCACGCCGTCGTATGAGGTCGAGGACTTCCGGGCGATCACCGAGGCGATCCTGGCCGAGGTCGGCGACGTGGTGATCAACTACTCGACCGGCGCGATCGGGATCCCGATCTCCAAGCGGATCGAGTACCTGCGCGAGCTGAAGCCCGACGTCGCGGCGCTCAACATGAGCTCGATGAACTACGCCAAGTACTCGCCCCGGCGCAAGGACTTCGTCTTCAAGGCGGTCTTCGAGAACAGCTTCGACACGATCGTCGAGTTCCTCACGGCGATGAAGGAGCTGGGGATCAAGCCCGAGCACGAGTGCTTCGACGCCGGCCACGTCGCCAACCTCGACCCGCTGATCGACATGGGGCTGCTCGACCGCACGCCGCTCCAGGTCTCCCTGGTCATGGGGGTCAACGGCGGCATCCGCCCGACCGCGCGCAACGTCGGCTTCATGGCCGAGCAGATCCCCGGCGGGCCGGAGGGCGGGCACCAGTGGCAGGCGATCGGCATCTCCCGCGACCAGTGGAGACTGCTCGGCGCGGCGCTGGTGCTGGGCGGCAACGTCCGCGCCGGGGTCGAGGACAACCTCTACCTGCCGAACGGCGAGATGGCGAAGTCCAACGGCGAGCTGATCGCCAAGGCGCGCCAGATGGCCGAGGACGTCGGCCGCCGCGCCGCCACCGTCGCCGAGGCCCGCGAGCTGCTGGGCGTGCCGAAGCGGGCGGCGGCCTGAGCGGCGGGCCGATGGCCGAGCTGCCGCTCAGCGACGTCAGGGTCCTCGACCTGACGCGGCTGTTGCCCGGCGGCTTCTGCTCGCTGCTGCTCGCCGACCTCGGCGCCGCGGTGCTGAAGGTCGAGGACACCGGGATGGGCGACTACATCCGCTGGGCGCCGCCCTACTACGGCGACGACGAGCAGCAGGAGCTGGGCACGCGCTCCTCGCTGTACCTGGCGCTCAACCGCGGCAAGCGCTCGGTCCGCCTCGACCTGAAGAGCGAGGCGGGGCGCGAGGCGCTGCTGCGCCTGGTCGAGCGCCACGACGTGGTCCTCGACGGCTTCCGCCCCGGCGTGCTCGACAAGCTCGGCGTCGGCTACGAGCGGATGCGCGAGGCCAACCCGGCGATCGTCTTCTGCGCGATCACCGGCTACGGCCAGGACGGCCCCTACGCGCAGCGGGCCGGCCACGACATGAACTACCTCGGCCTGGTCGGGCTGCTCGGCCTGACCGGGGCGAGAGACGGGCCGCCGGTCCAGTCGGCCGGCCAGATCGCCGACCTCGGCGGCGGCGCCCTGATGGCGGCCTTCGGGGTGATGGCGGCGCTGCACGAGCGGCGCCGCTCCGGCGAGGGCCAGCTGGTCGACGTCTCGATGGCCGACGGGGCGCTCTCCTGGCTGGCGCTGGTCGCCGGTCGGTACTTCTGCGACGGCGAGGCGCCGCGGCGCGGCGAGCAGCAGCTCGCCGGCGGCCTGCTCTGCTACCTCCCATACGAGGCGAGCGACGGCTGGGTCACCTGCGGCGCCCTGGAGCCGAAGTTCTGGGCCGCCTTCTGCGAGGGCGTCGATCGCCCCGACCTGGTCGAGAAGCAGTTCGAGGCGCCGGGCTCCGACGCCTGGCGCGAGGTCGCCGAGGTCTTCCGCGGGCGCAGCCGCGCCGAGTGGAAGGCCTTCAACGACGAGCGCGATTGCTGCATCGAGCCGCTGCTCGACCTCGGCGAGGCGCTCGACTCCGAGCTGGTGCGGGCGCGCGAGATGGTGACCGCGATCGAGCAGCCGGGCCTCGGCACGGTGCGCCAGCTCGGCGCCCCGGTGAAGCTGAGCCGCACCCCCGCCGACCCGACCCGCCCGGCGCCGGCCTTCGGCGAGCACACCGACGAGGTGCTGTCCGAAGCGGGTTATTCGCCAGAAGAGATCGCCGAGATGAAGGCGTCGGGCGCAGCGGTTGGGATTGCAGATGACTGAGCAAGTTGCGGAGCTCCCGCATATGGCGGAGGCCGAAGGCCGGAGCCATGGGCGGAATTGATTCAAAAACCCAGCCCTCATCCGGTCCTGGTCACGATCTGGCTCTCCCAGGGCCGGATGAGGGCCGAGCCGGCCACGTCCAAGGTCTGCTCCGGATCGGGGAATTGGCCGAGGCCTCCGGCGTCCCCGTGCCGACGATCAAGCACTACCTGCGCGAGGGGCTGCTCCCCGAGGGCGTGAAGACGAGCCGCAACATGGCCTACTACCCGCCCGAGCTGGTCGACCGGGTCAAGCTGATCAAGCAGCTCCAGGAGGAGCGTTTCATGCCGCTGAAGGCGATCAAGTCGGTGCTCGACGAGGACCCCGAGCGGGCCCGCGCCCTGGTCGAGCTCGAGGACCGCATCCTCGAGCGGGCGCTGGGGGAGGAGCGCACCCGCACCAGCGCCGCCGAGGTGCGCGAGCGCTACGGCGTCCCCAGGGAGGTGCTCGACCGGCTCGAGCAGATCGAGCTGCTCAGCCCCAACAGCCGCGGCTACTCGACCTCCGACGTGCGGATCATCGAGGCGATCTCCCGCTTCCGCGCCGGCGGCTACGACGAGCAGATCGGCTTCACCGTCTACGACACCCTGCGCTACAAGAAGGCTCTGGAGGAGCTGGTTTCCCAGGAGGTCGAGATGGTGATGGACCGCCTCGCCGGCGAGGTCCCCCCCGAGCGCGTCGTCGAGATGCTCGAAGCCGGCGCCCAGCCCCTCCAGGACCTGATCGCCGCCCTCCACACGAAGCTGATGGTCGCCGAGCTCGAGCGCCACCGCGCCGGCCGTGGCGGCTCGGGCGAGTAGCCTGCCCGGCGTGAGGTCGGTCCTGATCACCGGCGCCTCGACCGGCATCGGCCGGGCGACGGCGCTGCGGCTCGACCGGAACGGCTGGCGGGTCTTCGCCGGGGTGCGCAGGGAGGCCGACGCCGAGTCGCTGCGCGCGGCCGGCTCCGAGCGCCTCACCCCGTTGATCCTCGACGTGACCGACGCCGACCGGGTCGCCGCCGCGGCCGAGCGGGTCGGCGAGGCGGTGGGGGAGGCGGGGCTCGACGGGCTGGTCAACAACGCCGGCATCGGCGTCATGGGGCCGCTGGAGACCGTGCCGCTCGCCGACTTCCGCCGCCAGATAGAGGTCAACCTGACCGGCCAGGTCGCGGTCACCCAGGCGCTGCTGCCGCTGATCCGCCGCGCCACCGGCCGGGTCGTCTTCGTCAGCTCGGGCGGGGGACGCATGGCCCTCCCCTTCGGCGGCCCCTACCACGCCGCCAAGTTCGGCCTCGAGGCGGTCGCCGACAGCATTCGCCAGGAGCTGCGGCCCTGGCGGATCGAGGTCGTCGTGATCGAGCCGGGGTCGATCGACACGCCGATCTGGGAACGCGCCGTCAGCGCCTACGAGGAGATGGCGGCCCGCGCGCCCGCCGCCCAGGAGGAGCTCTACGGCGAGCGCCTGGCCCGCCTGCGCGAGGGGGCGATGCGGACCGCGGCGCGCGGCATCTCCCCGGACAGGGTCGCGAAGGCGATCGAGCGCGAGCTCACGGCGCGCCGCCCGCGCACCCGGCGCCGCGTCGGCCTCGACGCCCAGGGCCAGATCCTCCTGCGCCGCCTGCTCCCCGACCGCGCCCTCGACCGCCTGGTGGCCGCCTTCCTGCGCATCTAGATGGTTGATTCCACGGCCGTGTGCGACTGGGGGCGTGCGTGGCCAAGCAGATCAAGGACGCAGGGCGCAGCCTTTGGTGGTGCCAAAGGCAAGCCCGAGGACGCAGAGATGCGCAGCGTCACGCGCGTCATCCAGGCGTGCAGGGTCGTGGAATCAACCATCTAGCTCAGCGGGCCGCGGCGGCGATTCGCTCTCGGGCCGCCTCGACTTCGCGCAGGTCGAGCAGCGCGCCGGTCCGCTGGGCGACCGCGGCCGCCTCGTCGAGCGCCGCATCGGCACCTCTCCGCCCCAGCGCCGCGCGCGCCGTCGCGAGCGCTCGCAGCGCTCTCGGCAGCGGCCAGAGCATGCCGTTCTCGCGGGCCGAGCTCGCCGCCCACTCGGCAGGCTCGAGTGCCTCCTCGGCCCGCCCCAGGCCGCACAGCGCCTCGGCCCGCAGCGCCGCCCGCCAGGAGCCGACCTCGCCGCCGCTGCGCATCGCGCCGCGGTAGAGCTGCTCCGCCTCTTCCAGCGAGTCGAGTGCCGCCGCGCTCTCTCCGGCGGCCAGCTCGACGGTCGCGAGGCTGACCAGCGAGAGGCTGCGGGAGAAAACGTCGCCCAGCCGCTCGGTCAGCTCGTGGTTGCGGCGCGCCATCGCCAGTGCCGCGTCGACGTCGCCGCGCGCCGCGGTCAGCGAGGCCAGGTTGCCGCGCGTCCAGCTCGCGGTCTCGGGATCGCCGTGCTCGGTGGCGAGGGCCAGCGCCCGTTCGAGCTGTTCGGCTGCGGGCTCCAGCTCGGCTCGTTCGCGCCGGTAGAGCCCCTGGCACATCACCGCCCAGGCCACAGGGCAGCCGATGATGATCCCCGCGCCGGCGTCGAGGTCCTCCCCGGCCAGCTCGATCACCTCGCCGGAGAGGCGGTCGACCCCGTCGAAGTCGGCGACGCAGAGATGGGCGTAGGCGATGGCCGCGCGGATCGCCACGCGCAGATGGTGATCGCCGGATTCGTCGGCCAGGCGGTTTACCTCGTCGGTCGTCGCGATCCACTCCACGCCCTTGCGCTCCCGCCCCGGCCGGCCCGCGGTGAGCGCGCGCAGCAGAGTCAGCGAGCGAAGGTCACGGGTGCGCGTCGCGATCTCATCCGCCTCGGCCGCCAGGCGCGCTTCCTGCTCGGTGTCCATTCCCAGCCGCCAGGCGTAGTCGAGCTGGCGCAGCCGCGAGGTGACCGCCAGCGCCGCCCTCTCCTCGCCCTCCTCCAGCTCGGCGGCGAGGTTCGTCGTCCTGCGCCAGAGGCGCATCGCCTCGCGCGGTTGGCTGTGGCCGGCCCAGTAGGCGGCGCGGGCCGACCAGCGAGCCGCCTCGAGCGTCTCGCCGCCCTCCTCCATGTGGTCGGCGATCAGCGCCGCGAGCTCGTCGTGGCGGTCGGGGTTGAGCTCGATCGTCGCCCGCGCGGTAGCCGCGTGGGTCGCCCGCCGCCGCTCGGCGAGCTGGCTGCCGTAGGCGACCTCGCGGGTCAGCGGGTGGCGGAAGGCGAGCAGCCGCTCCGGGTAGAGCTCGGCCTCGTAGAGGAAGCCGGCGGCGATCGTCTCGCGCAGCGCCTCCTCGCAACGGCCCTCGCCCTCCTCGGCGAGGCCCGAGATCCGCACGAGCGTCTCCTCGGAGACCTCCTTGCCGGCGACCGAGGCCGCCTGCACGAGCTGCTTCGCGTCGACGCCGAGCCGGTCGATCCGCGCCGCGAGCACCGCCTGGACGCTGGCCGGCACGCCGATCTCCTCGACCGGGCGGACGAGCCGGTAGGCGCCCCGCTCGCCCTCGAGGTGGCCGGCCTCGACCAGCTCGCGCATGATCTCCTCGATGAAGAACGGGTTGCCCGAGGTGCGCTCGTGCAGGTGCTCGGCGAGCCCGTCGAGCGAGGGGTCCTCGCCGGCCAGGTCGCGGATCAGCTCGCGGGTGTCGGCCGGGCCGAGCGGTTGCAGCGCGATCTCGTGGTAGTCGGGCGGTCCGCTCCACTCGGGCTCGTACTCGGGTCGGAAGTTGACGACGACCAGGGTCTGCGTCCCCTCGATCGCGCCGAGCAGCTCGGCCAGGAGCGCCTCGCTGCCCTCGTCCACCCAGTGCAGGTCCTCGACCACGAGCACCGCCGGGTCGCGTCGCTGGGGGGCGTTGACGAGCTTGCAGACGACGCCGCGCAGCGCCCGCTGGCGCGCCTCGGCGCTCAGCTGAGGCAGCGGCCGGGCCGGGTCCGGCACGCCGAGGAAGTCGAACAGCAACGGCAGGTCGTCGGCCAGCTCGGGGTCGAGCAGCAGCGCCCGCCCGGCGATCTTCTCGCGCACGATCCGCTCCGGGTTGGCGTCGGCGATGCCGAAGTATGCGCGCAGCATCTGCAGCACCGGCATGAACGGGATCCCGCGGCCGTGGGACTGCGCCTGCGCCTCGAAGACCTCGATCCCCTCGGCGCGGCAGCGCTCGGCGAGCTCGTGGCAGAGGCGGCTCTTGCCGACTCCCGGATCGGCGACGATCCCGACCGCGGCGCCCTCGCCGGCCTTCGCCCGGTCGAGCGCCGCCAGGAGCGCATCCATCTCTTCGTGGCGCCCGACGAAGGCGGAGAAGCCGCGCTCGCGCGAGAGATCGAGACGAGAGCGAGCGGCGCCCACCCCGACCAGCTCGAATACCCGCACCGGCCGGCTCGCCCCCTTGATCTCGAACTCGCCCAGATCCTCCAGCTCGAGGAAGCCCCGCGCCAGCTCCGCCGCGGCCTCGGTCAGGTAGGCCGTGCCGGGCTCGGCCAGCGCCTCCATCCGCTGCGCCAGGCCGACCGTGTGGCCGACCGCCGTGTAGCCGCCGTCGCCCTCGGCGCCGATCGCGCCGGCGATCACCTCGCCCGAGTTGACCCCGATTCGGGCGGAGAAGTTGAGCCCGTCTCTGCGGCGCAGCTCGGCGGCGTAGACGGCGATGTCGTCGAGCATCCGCAGGGCCGCGTAGCAGGCGCGGCGCGCGTGGTCCTCGTGGGCGATCGGCGCGCCGAACACCGCCATGATCCCGTCGCCGGTGAATTTGTCGACCGTGCCCTCGAAGCGGTGCACGTCGTCGGCGAGGATCGAGAAGAAGCGCTGCATGATCTGGCGCCACTGCTCGGGGTCCTGTCCCTCGGCCAGGTCCATCGAGCCCTTTACGTCGGCAAAGAGCACGGTGACCTGCTTACGCTCACCGTCAGGCTCGATGCGATCCGGACTTGACACCCGCATCCCATCGTACGCCCCGGTCGCACCTATACTGGCGCGACCGAAACCGATTGACTGGTCAGTCAGTCAGAGACTCGACCGGAGACTCGACCGAGCACACCGATGGCCTCGACCCCGAAAGCCCCGCCCGCCGACAAGCGCCGCCAGATCCTCGACGCGGCGATCCGCGTCTTCGCCCGCCAGGGCTTCCACGCGACCCGCGTCGCCGACATCGCCGACGAGGCCGGCGTCGCCTACGGCCTCGTCTACCACTACTTCAAGTCGAAGGAGGAGGTGCTGAACGAGCTGTTCAGCGAGCGCTGGTCGCTGCTGCTCGCGGCGATCGAGGAGGCCGACCGCAGCGCCGAGCTGAGCCCGCGCGCCAAGCTCGAGGCCGTCGCCGGCTTCATCGTCGAGTCCTACCGCCACGACCCCGAGCTGATGAAGGTGATCATCGTCGAGGTCACCCGCGCCGCCAACTCCTTCGGCCGCACCCACCTGCCGGAGATCCGCCGCGCCTACGACTCGATCGCCAAGATCGTCGCCGAGGGGCAGCGCAGCGGCGCCTTCCGCGCCGACATCGACCCCGACTTCGCCTCGATGTCCTTCTACGGCGCGATCGAGCAGCTGCTCTCCGGCTGGATCTTCGAGCTGATCCCGGCGACCGACGCCGACTTCGAGCAGGCAAAGGCTCTTGTAACGGCGACGATCTGCGACGGGCTCGAGCCGCGATAGGTAATCCTGGATCGCCGATATCGGCGAGACTCTCCGCTTCGCAGGCCGAGTCGGGGGGGCGATTTCCGCTCACCCAGGCAGTGGTTCTACCTGGGTGGAGGGAATTGATTCCCGGCGAAGGGATGCGTAGTGGAGAGGCCGGCGAGATCGGCGGATTCAGGATAAGGTCGGGGCGGATGGAGAACGAGATCGTCAAACGACTCGTCTGGGGCGGCATGGTCGCCGGCCTCGGCGCGCTCGCCAGCATCCTCGCCACCCGCGTCGCCGGAGCCCTCTACCGGCGCGTCTTCGAAGAGGACCCGCCGGAGTAGCCGCCCCCGTGGCCGCCGACCCCACCCAGGCCCCGCCGCCCCCGCCCGACTCCGACGAGCGCTCGGTCGCCGCGCTCGTCTTCGACGTCTCCGAACGCGCCTCCTCGCTGGTCCGCGAGGAGATCGAGCTGGCGAAGGCGGAGATCGGCGAGAAGGTCGGCAAGATCCTGCGCGGCTCGGTCGCCGGCGTCGCCGCCGGCGCCTTCGCCTTCCTCGCCCTGATCCTGATCATGGAGGGGGTCGCCTGGCTGCTCGCCGAAGAGGTCTTCGGCGGCAACGCCTGGCCGGGCTTCTTCGTCGAGGCGGGGCTCTTCCTCCTGATCGCCGCCGGCGCCGGCTACGCCGCCTACCGCTCGGTCCAGGCCGGCGCGCCGCCGCTGCCCGAACAGGCGATCGAGGAGGCGAAGCAGATCAGGAGCACGCTGGAAGGGGAGAGCGATGAGGCGGCGCCGACCGCCGGTCAGGAGGAGTCGAGATGAGCGTCGAACCGGCCCGTCCCTCGACCGCCGGCATGCCCGGCCGCAGCGCGGCGGAGATCCGCCGCGACATCGAGCTCCAGCGCCATGACCTCGGCCGCTCGGTCGAAGCGCTGCGCGGCCGCGTCACCGAGCTGACCGACTGGCGCCGCCAGGTGCAGGAGCACCGACAGCAGCTGATCGTCGGCGCCGCCGTCGTCGGTTTTGCTCTTGGTGGGCTGGTCATGCTTCGTCGGCGACGCTGACGGCCTGAGAGGTCGCCAGACAAGGACGCAGGGAGTGCGACGAGGGGAGCGCACTTTTTGGTGCGTGACCCGAGGAGCGCGACTGAGGACGCCGTATGGCGACCTCTCAGGCCGTCAGAACGTCCCAGGAGACCGAGCCGATCCCCAGCAGGCCCGGGCCGACGTGGGCGCCGAGGACGGCGCCGATCTCGGAGACGAAGGCGGGCTCGCAGCCGAAGATCTCGCGCGCGTCGTCGGCCAGGGCAGCGACGGTCTCATCGTCCTGGATGTGCTGGACGACCCAGGCGTCGAGCCCCGACTCGTGGCGCTCGCGGGCGTACTCGCGCAGCCGCTCGATCGAGCGGGCGCGGGTGCGGACGCGCTCGACCGGTGTGATCTCCTCCTCCAGGGTGAGGATCGGCTTGATCTTCAGCGCCGAGCCGATGAAGGCGCTGGCGCCGCCGATCCGCCCGCCGCGCCGCAGGTACTCCAGCGTGTCGATCGCGAACCACATCTTCAGCTCCTCGCGCGCCCGCTGGGCGCGGGCCAGGACCGCCGCGCCGTCGCCGCCGGAGCGCGCCGCCGCGGCGGCGCCGAGCGCGCAGAGGCCCATCCCGCCGGCGGCCGAGCGCGAGTCGAAGACGTGGATCCGCTCGCCCCCCTTGCCCTCGTCGATCAGCCGCTGGCGCGCCTGCCGCGCGGCCTCGCAGGTGCCGGAGATCCCGGCCGAGATGTGGACCGAGACGACCTCCCGCCCGGCGTCCAGCAGCGGCTCGTAGACGGCGGCGAAGTCGCCGACGGATGGCTGCGACGTGGTCGCGCCGCCCTCCGAGGCGCGCAGCCGGTCGAAGAAGGCGCCGTAGTCGCCGACCTCGGTCTCCTTGCGCTGGTCGCCGTCGATCGAGACGTAGAGGCTGACGACCCGGATGTCGCGCTCGGCGACGAGCTCGGAGGGGAGGTAGGCCGTGCTGTCGCAGACGACGGCCGTGGGCGCGGCGGCGTTCAAGGGGACCTAGTTTGACAGCCGTATGCCCGCAGGGCATGCGGCCTTGATTCGCCCCCCGATCCGCTCGCATCCATATCTGGTTCTTTGCGAGCGGATCGGGGGGCTACACTTTGTGAAGTGACGGAGACCGCTGAGACACTCAGAGAGGCGATCACGCTGACCGACCAGGCGGCGGCGAAGATCGGCGAGCTGCTGGGCGGGCAGGAGGGCTCCGAGGGCCAGGCGCTGCGCGTCGCCGTCCGCGGCGGCGGCTGCTCCGGCTTCCAGTACGCGCTCGCCTTCGACCGCGCCAAGCCCGACGACCACGTCTTCGAGGTCGACGGCGTCGCCGTCGTCGTCGACAAGGTCAGCATGCAGTTCGTCTTCGGATCGGAGGTCGACTACGTGGAGGGTTTACAGGGGGCGGGCTTTCAAGTGAATAACCCCAACGTTGTCGCGGCTTGCGGATGTGGATCGTCCTTCCAGGTCAAAGAGGGCGCGACGCCCGCTACCTAGCGCGGACGCTGCAAACCGGCGCATCTCGGCAGCCTCAGTCGCTCGAATCGGGTCACGCACTGGAAGTGCGCTCCCCTCACCTCGCTCCCTGCGGCCACCGACCTGCTTGGTTTTCGCGCCCGTTTCGAGGGACCTATTCGATTTGAATGGGCGGTGATTGGGCGGGAGTTTGGGCCTGCGGGGCCTCGGCCGGCTGCTCGACGTCGAGCGCCTCGGCCAGCTCGCCTGAGGCGAGCATCTCCTCCACGATGTCGGCGCCGCCGATCAGCTCGCCGTTTACGTAGAGCTGTGGGAAGGTCTGCCAGTCGGCGATCTCGGCGGTGACTTCGCGCAGCGGCTGGAGCGCGGGGAGGACGTCGATCGCGCCGTACTCGACGTCCATCGAGTCGAGCGCCTGCACGACCCGCATCGAGAAGCCGCAGCGCGGCGCCTCCGGCGTCCCTTTCATGAACAGCAGGACCGGGTTGCCCGCGATCAGCTCTTCGACCTTGGACTTCAGCTCTGGGTCGGCCATCGCCACAGGGTAGCTACCCGGCCGCCTGGGTCTTGATCGAGAGCGCGTGGATCGTCCCGTCCTCGAAGCGCTGCCTGACCGCCGCGCGCACCAGCCGGTGCTGGTCGAGCCGCGAGAGGCCCGCGAACTGGGGCGCCCGCACCGTCGCCCGCAGGTGCTGGCCGCCGCCGTCTTCGTCGCCGACCTCGACCTCGGCGCCCGGCAGCGCCGCCTCGATCATCGACTTCAGCTCCGCCAGGTCGACCATCTGCGCCCCGGCTAGCCGGAGACCTTCTCGCTCGGGAGGGGCTCCAGCGCCTCGAGCATCTCCTCGACCCGGACGAACTTGACCCGCGGGCGGCCGTGCGGCTCGCCGCGGCCGACCTCGGCCTGGTCGATCGCCCGCCAGTCCTCGAAGCTGACGTAGCGGACGCCGCGCTCGGCCAGCAGCTCCTCGACCGCGCCCGGCTCGGGGCTCTCGGGGCTGAGCAGCGTCTGGCTCTCGACGTCGGCGAGCAGGTGCTGAACGGTCTCCAGCGCGTCTTTCTTGTTCGTCCCGATCACCCCCGAGGGGCCGCGCTTGATCCAACCCGCCGTGTAGTGGCCGACCCTGTGGCCGGCGTCGTGGGAGTCGAGCACCCGGCCGCCCTCGTTGAGGATCAGGCCGCGCCGCTCGTCGAAGGGGACGCCCTCGATCGGCACGCCGGTGTAGCCGACCGAGCGCAGCACCAGGCCGCACTCCAGCTCCTCGCGCTCGCCGGTGTCCCTGGCCCGCAGCGCGCCGCCCTCCTCGACCAGCTCGTTGCGGCCGACCACGATCGACTCGACCTTGCCATCGCCCTTGATCTCGACCGGCGAGGCGAGGAAGCGCAGCACGATCCGCTGCCGCTTGCCCGCCGGCTCGCGTTGCGAGAACTCGCGCAGCGTCTCGACGTTGACGCGCGTCGTCTTGTCGGCCTCGTCGGACTCGACGTAGGCGGCGCTCGCCGGGTCGAGCTCGACCTCGCTCGGGTCGACGATCACGTCGGCGTCCTCCATCTCGCCCAGCTCCTTGATCTCCGGGTTGGTGAAGGCCGCCTGCGCCGGGCCGCGCCGCCCCAGCACGACGATCTCGCGGATCCCCTTCGCGTCGAGCTGCTCGATCGCGTGGTCGGCGGTGTCGGTCTGGCGCAGCTCATGGTCGGTCAGCGCCAGCATCCGCGCCACGTCCATCGCCACGTTGCCGTTGCCGATCACCACCGCCCGCTCGCAGGAGAGGTCGAACTCGCGGTCCGCGTAGTCGGGGTGGGCGTTGTACCAGCCGACGAAGGAGGTCGCGGCGTGGCTGCCGGGAAGCTCTTCGCCGGGGATGCCGAGCCGGCGGTCGGTCTCGCAGCCGACCGTGAAGACGATCGCGTGGTAGAGCCGCTCGAGGTCCTCGACCTCGATGTCGTGCCCGACCATGACGTTTCCGAAGAAGCGGAAGCCGTCGCGCGCCGCGGTTCTCTCGTAGACGCGGATCACCGACTTGATCTTCGGGTGGTCGGGGGCGACCCCGCCGCGCACCAGGCCGAACGGCGTCGGCAGGCGGTCGAAGAGGTCGACCTGGGCGTGCACGTCGTTGCCGTCCTTGAGGATGTGCTCGGCGGCGTAGAAGCCCGAGGGGCCGGCGCCGACGATCGCGACGCGCAGGGGGTTCTCAGCGGTTCCGACTTGGCTCAT